>NZ_BAAJYS010000035.1:0-25407 GCF_057543315.1 Acidovorax sp. KPB24-07 | reverse complement strand
CTTTCCTCACCCCCGTAGGAAAAAGATGACAAAAAATTGTCATCAAGCCCCTCCCCTCACTCCGGCCTCCAACGCATCCACGAACAACGCTATTGGATCAATGCCAACTGCGCGTATCAGATTTCACCAGGCACCTCCGAGCCTGAAGCCTGAGGCCCAACAGGAGGTGCCATGAGTAGGCAGAGATATCCTGAAGAATTCAAGGATTGCGCGGTCAAGCAGATCACCATGCGCGGCCACAAGGTGCCAGCCCGGCTGGGCGTGAGTCCAGCACAGTCTTTATCAATGGCTCAAGACTCACCGCACGTCGATCAGTGATCGGCAGGCGCAGGCCTCGCAGACAGACAAACTGCGACGGCTAAAGGCGAGCTCAAGCGTTTCACCGAGGAGCGCGCGACATCCCAAAAAAGGCCGCAGCGTACTTTGCCAAGCAGTCCGGTGAGTACGCGTTCATACAGCGCCATGAACACAAGCACAGCGTTCGCAGGCTTCGCAAGGCATGGCCGCTCATCCCGGCGGCTATTACGTCTGGAAGACCAAGCCGACGAGTCTCGTGGCAAGGACGATCAACGTCTGTTGGGCCTTCTCAAGCCACTTGGCTGGCGAGTGGTGGCGTCTACGGCTAGCGCAAGCTGACCATGAACATGTGCGATCTGGGCGACACGTGCGGCAAGCACCGCGTGGCTCTTCTGCTCAAGCTCGAAGAACTGCTTTTCCAGATGGGCTACTGGCGACGGATTGGAGGTCGTGGTGACAAGCCTGCTGTGGTTGCGCCCAATCGCCTGCAGCGACGCTTCATCATCAGCGAGCCCAACCAGTCTTGGGTCACGGACACTACCTACATCCGCACCCAAGAAGACTGGCTGTACCTGAGCGTGGTGATCGATTTGTTATCTCGCCACGTCATCGGTATGCGTATGACAAAAGCACCTTGCATTTTTTTTAACATTCCCTGCATGCCGCTGGATCGGCAGGAACTGGGGACACTGACCTTGGCGCATACTGTGCCAAACCCAGGCGACGCGAGACGATTCCGCCATCACCTCGCTGCGACTGGCGCCATGCCGCAGCCCCACCAAGGCGATCAACATGCGCGGATTTCTACTGAACAATCGCGAAGAGCTCATTCAGCGATGCAAAGCCAAAGTTGCGCAGCGACCTTTACGAGGCGCTACCCTTGAGCAACTATCACACGGCATTCCGATGTTTCTTGATCAGCTGACTCGCACCATCGAGGCCGAGGATGACGGTGACATTGCAGGAGGAATGCGAATTTCAGGGGCGTCTGGGGGCGAAGGCTCGGCGCTCACTGAGATGGGCGTCTCGGCGACAGTTCATGGCGGCGAACTGCTTGCACTCGGCTACACCGTAGATCAAGTTGTCCATGACTATGGCGACCTGTGTCAGGCAATCACTGATCTCGCCGTCGAACGTGACGCCCCATTTTCGGTAGACCATTTCCGTACGCTGAACCGCTGCCTGGACAATGCCATCGCCGATGCAGTGACCGAATTTGCTGCCCAGCGCGACGTCGAAGTGGCAAGACGGCAGGTCGAGGATGAGAACGAACGGCTTGGCTTTTTCGCGCACGAGTTGCGCAACCACTTGCACGTCGCCAAGCTCGCGTTCGCAGCCCTGGAGTCAGGCAGGCTTCCGGTTGGCGGCTCGACTGGTGCGGTTCTCAGACGCAGCCTTAGCTCGATGGAAGGTTTGATCAACGATTCCTTGGCGGCTGTTCGCGACGCGGCTCTTGCACCCTTGCATCCGCGAATCTTCTCGCTCGCAATCTTTTTTGGCCGATGCCGGTCGCGTTGCGCAGCTCTACGCGGCCGACACGGGGTGCGTGCTTCGCATCTCGGAAGTGGATGCCCAGTTCGCGATTGAAGGCAATCGCGAACTGCTAATGGCGGCACTCGGCAATTTGCTACAGAACGCCTTCAAGTTCACTCGTCCTGGTAGCGAGGTCACGCTGCGCGCGCAGACGTCCGCTGATTCGATCAACATCGATGTCGAAGATTGCTGTGGTGGGCTTCCCGAAGGAAGCGCTGACACGATGTTCAAGCCTTTCAAGCAAGGCTTCGACGACAAGCGGGGCCTCGGACTGGGACTTTCAATCGCAAAGCGCAGTGTCGAGGCAGATCGCGGGCGGTTGACAGTGCAAGACAGGCCGGGCAAGGGATGCGTATTCACGATCAGCTTGCCGCTGCGGGGGCTGGCGTAAGGGGAAAACCACGCTGCACCAAGTACCTTCCAGTTCATCGTACGCTCGCGTTTTGCGACACAGTGACGTGGACGCCAGGGATGAATTTGATCAGGGTTGCCCGCGGTATGGCAATAGATCTCTGATGCGGGTATTAAGTTGCTTCGGCAGTCGTTCCAACACGTTCTTGAGATAAGCGTAGGGCTCCAGCCCGTTAAGTCGTGCGGTGTGTGCAGCAGGCTCATGATGGCTGCAGCTCTCTGGCACGCGCGCAGGCTGCCAGCGAACAGCCAGTTCTTGCGTCCCAACGCGATTGGGCGGATCATGTTTTCGATGCGGTTGTTCGGCTGCCAGATCGCCGTTGTCAATGAAGCGCGTCAGCGCCGCCCAGCGTTCGAGGCTGTAGTCGACGGCCTTGGCTGTCGCGCTGCCATCGGGTGGGTTTCTTCTGGTTGGCCATCAACGATGGCATGCAGCAGATTGGCCGCCGGCCGGCTCTTGATCTGGCGGATGCGCAGCCTTTGCTGCCCGTCCATTTCCTTGACCTCACGCTCGACGTCGTAGAGGACGCAGAACAGCTTCAAGGCGCGCTCGGCCAGGATACTGGTGTGGCTGACCACAACTCATGCAATTTGCGACGTGCATGTGCCAGGCAACCCGTTTGGGTCACGCCTGCATTCAGGGATTGCTTTTAGCCCGAGTAGTCATCGCAGATGAGCGTGCCGCGCCAGCCGCCCACCCCGCCGTCACCGATGCCCAGGAAGCGACGGGCGTTGTGCGCCCGGTCCGGCTCGCGGTGAAGTCGAAGACGACCGCATTGATGTCATTCCAGACCATGGTGCAGTAACTCCAGAGGTAAGCACGATGCGTCTCGCTAAGGCCCGGCTTAAGCATGACCACCAGTGTCTCGTCGGCATGCAATACATGGCCTGATGAGAAGGTCCTCGAGCATGGCCTGGATCATTTGGCGCCATTTGCACGCCGATGGTGCCCACCCACTCGGCCGAGTGGAACGGAAAACGGACACACCCGAGCGACCCATGATGGCCTCCAGGCGGAATAGTGGTTGGTGATCAATGTACTTGGACACGACCAGATTCGCCATCAGGCCGGCAGTTGCGATGCCTTTGCCAATGACAGCCGCCGGCACCGGCGCCTGGATGAGCGTCTGGCATTTGGCGCAAGCCCACTGGCCTAGCACATGCCGCTCGACCGCGAAGCTGCCCGATAGGTAGTCGAGTTTCTCCTAGATGTCTTCGCCGATGCGCTTGAACTGGCAGCCGCAGCCCGGGGTGCGGCAGGTGATGTTTTCAGTCTCGTGTTGAACATCGCGCCGTGGCAGGTATGGTGGCAGGATCTGACGCTTAGGGAAGGTCTGCATAAATCGCCCCGCGGCATCCTTGGCACCGGCGTGAAGCACTGAGACGATAAGTCACATGAAGCAGCACAGCCTGGGCTTGGGAATGACGGCGAAGCGAACGCGGCGGCGGGAATTCCTGGATGAGATGGAAAAGGTCGTACCGTGGGCCGAACTGGTGGCCCTGGTGTCGCCGTACCTACCCGAAGGCAAGCGGGGGCGTCCTCCGTTCTCGTGCGAGACCATGTTGCGTATCCATTTCATGCAGCAGTGGTTCGCGCTGAGCGACCCGGCGATGGAAGAAGCGCTGCACGACATGCCGGTATTCCGCGAGTTCGCGGGCCTGGAAGGCTGGGACGAGCGGCTGCCCGACGAGAGAGCACGATCCTTCGGTTCCGGCATGTGCTGGAGACGCACAAATTGGCTGCGCAAATCCTGCAGACCGTCAACGATCTGCTCAGCGCCAAGGGCGTGATGCTCAAGAGCGGCACGGTGGTGGATGCCACCTTGATCGCAGCACCCAGCTCGACCAAGAACAGCAGCGGAGAGCGCGACCCGGAGATGAAACAAAGCCGCAAGGGACCGCAGTGGTACTTCGGTATGAAGTGCCATATCGGAGTGGACGCCGACTCGGGCCTGGTGCATACCGTGCGCGGCACCAGTGGCGCGGTCAATGATGTGATCGAGGCCAACAGTCTGGTGCGCGCAAGCGACCGGGATGTCTATGCCGATGCCGGCTACCAAGGCGCGGGTCAACGCCCAGATGCCAGGCGCGACGTGAATTGGCACATCGCCATGCGGCCCGGCAAACGTCGCCTGCTCGACCCGGCCAAACCGATCGAGGCCCTGACCGGGAAACTGGAGCGCGTGAGGGCCAGCATTCGGGCGCGGGTGGAACACCCGTTCCGAGTGATCAAGCGCCAGTTCGGCCACATCAAGGTGCGCTACCGAGGGCTGGGCAAGAACACAGCACAGTTGCACACGCTGTTTGCGCTGGCCAATCTCTGGATGGTGCGGCGCAAACTGCTGGGAGCATCGGCATGAGTGCGCACGCAGTTCGCCAAACCGGCCATTCAGGCCGCCAGTTCGTGCCACAGGCACCGGAGTTGAGATAAATCAGGTTGGCCGCATCGCATTCCAACTGGCTCAGGGCATCAGCACGCTCGTGCGTGTTTTCTGCAGAGCTTCCCTAGAAAACTCTTTATATAAGTTGCAGCCAAAATCATAATCGCCATTTATCCATTAATTTCTCAGGACTCAAATTATCATATCCCTCAAAAGGCTGATGAATCCAAGGATTAGTAGGCAAAAATTCAACGGAATAATCCGAGGTAAAGCTTGAAATTGCCTTAGTCCAAATTACAGCACTCCGCAACTCCACAATGGGAGCATATTGAGTCTTCAGCAATTCTATAACCGCATTCAAAGTATGCCCAGAATCAGCCAAATCATCTACCAAAAGTACCTTACCTGCGATTTCGCCTTTTGGTGTAGTGATAAATCTCGCTATATCCAGGTGCCCTTGAATTGTCCCCGCTTCTGCGCGATATGAACTAGTGGACATGATTGCAAGCGGCTTGCTAAATATTCGACTCAAAATATCACCAGGACGCAACCCGCCACGAGCGAGACACAAAATCGTATCAAACTCCCAACCAGACTGGTGAATCTTAAGTGCCAATTTTTCAATTAAGCCATGATATTCATCATAACTCACATATAGATGCTTACCGTCTTCCGTTAACATTCAGTACTCCTGATTCACGCACCAACCTCACACAGTGACTAACTAGTAAATTTCAACTTACCAAGTATGGGTTATGCAATGTAATGGTGTGATCTCGATCAGGACTTGTGGAAATCATAGCAATTGGAACCCTAGTCACCTCCTCAATTCGCTCCAAATACCTTCTGGCATTAGCAGGTAGCTCTTCATATCTTGTCACCCCCACAGTCGATTCAGACCAGCCGGGAATCGACTCATAAATGGGAGTGCAGCGGGAAATCTCCTCTGCACCCATCGGTAAAATTTCGATGTGTGCTCCATCAAGCTCATACCCTGTGCAAAGCATGAGTTCCGACAACCCATCTAACACGTCCAGCTTCGTAATACAAAGCCCTGTCAGTCCATTGACTTGGGCACTTCGCTTCAAAAGTGCCGCATCGAACCAACCACAACGGCGACTGCGGCCTGTAGTGACGCCTTTTTCCGCGCCTACCGTGCTCATGTGATAACCCGGTGTACCAGGAACCTCCCAATCCAGCTCCGTAGGGAAAGGACCTCCTCCAACCCGCGTGCAATAGGCTTTGGTGATGCCCAAAACATAGTGAAGCAGGTTGGGCCCCACGCCAGATCCCGCAGCAGCATTGCCAGCGACACAATTGCTGGATGTCACATAGGGGTAAGTGCCATGGTCGACATCCAGCAAGGTTCCCTGTGCACCCTCAAAAAGCAAATTGGCTCCCGCTACATGGGCGGCATTCAATTCGCTAGATACATCTGCAATCATGGGACCAAGCAGTTTCGCATGTTGCATAGCCTCGTCGAAGACCGCATTGAATTGCACTTCTCCGTCAACCAAATAGGGTGCCAACGACTCGCCAAAAACAAAAGAGCCGGAGTTTAAAAAAGTCTTTAGAACATGGTTATGCAGTGCCAGCAACTCACGCAGCTTTTCAGCAAAACGGGCTGGATACTTCAGGTCTTGGACACGAAGTGCGCGTCGAGCAATTTTGTCTTCGTAAGCAGGACCAATGCCACGACCTGTTGTTCCTATTTTTTCGGTCCCTTGGTGCTCGCGCGCAGCCTCTCGGGCCACGTCGATGGCTACGTGAAAGGGTAAAATGAGTGGGCAGGCTTCGCTTACTCGAAGGCGCGATCGAACCTCAACCCCAGCTTTTTCCAAGCCTTTTATTTCTTCAAACAACTTCGCAACCGACAGTACGACACCATTGCCGATGTAGCATTTGACGCCCGGCCGCATGATGCCGCTTGGAATCAGGTGCAATGCCGTCTTGACGCCATTGATGACCAAAGTGTGGCCTGCATTGTGGCCGCCTTGAAAACGAACAACGCCTTGGGCGCTTTCAGTAAGCCAATCTACTAGCTTTCCCTTGCCTTCATCACCCCATTGGGTGCCTACAACGACTACGTTTCGACCTTTGGTTGCTTTCATTTCAAACCCGATTCAATATAGCTAATGCTTCAGATAACTTTTACGATCCAACGGTCAGCAACTTTGGCCAACTCTCGGTCGTAACGAAACTCGTCGAACTCGCTCTCATTACCAGGAAAAACGCACACAACGGTTTCACCGCGGCTTCGCAAATCGGCAACGGCCTCATTTACTCCGGGATCTTGTATCCACGGAGCCCTGATAGCAGTCTTCAACGCCCGTGGGGAGACGACTCCTACCAGTTGTTTGATGTCCAAACTAAACCCGGCTGCCGGCCGGTTGCGGCCAAACACCGCTCCAACCTCATCGTACCGACCACCACGAACCACAGCATCGCTTGCCCCTTTGGCATAGATGGTGAAGCGAGTTCCGCTGTAGTAGGCGTATCCCCTCAAGTCCGCCAAATCGAACGTGACGCTGGACCCTACAAGGTGAGCGGCCAAAGATCGTAAGTTGGACAATATTTCGTCTACGCCGGGAACGTGATGAAGCGCTTTTTGCGCCTCGTCCAAAACAGAAACGTCACCATATAACTTCAGTAGCGCATTCAGCCCATCACGCGATGCGGAAGGAAAGCTGCGCGTGAGACTTGCCAATTCGCTCGCATCCTTGGCAGCAAGTGCGGCATGGACTCTGCGTACCGTTAGCGCATCCAAAGAGAGGTCAGCGAGAAGGCGCCGCACGATGCGCACATCAGCCAAATCCACACTGGTATCACGAACTTCAGCCACACGCAGACAGTGCAACGCCAGCAAAACCGCCTCTTGATCAGCTTCTAGACCAGCGTGACCATAAATTTCAGCACCAAACTGCAGCGGCTCTCTCGTAGCATGGGGGCGATCGGGCCTCGTATGCAGCACAGGCCCGCAATAACAAAGCCGCGTGACACCTTTGCGGTTAAGCAAATGGGCATCAATGCGGGCAACCTGCTGTGTCATGTCCGCACGTACGCCCAATGAGCGTCCCGACAGCTGATCCACCAATTTGAAGGTCTGAAGGTCGAGCGCCTCGCCCGTGCCCGTCAGCAATGATTCCAGGTGCTCCATCAAGGGAGGCATGACTAGCTCGTAGCCGTAGCCTTGAGCGGTGTCTATCAGCCCGCGACGTAGTTCTTCGATGTGGCGAGCCTCGGAGGGCAAGACATCGGCAATGTGATCCGGCAGGACCCAGGCAGACATGGAAAGTGGGAGGCTGTTAAAAACGCGATTCTACCGGCATGACAGTCAGCAGTGACTGCCTCCACAGAGCGCTGCGAACTGACCAAGCGCTCAAATGCACGCGCCATCGAGGCAATGGATCGACGGAACACGTGCTGCACCAAGACAGCAGTGTCAGAATTCACAAAAAAGTAAGCGCGCCCAGCGAGAGCGCGCTATCCGTGTATTCTACTTGCGTGTAGTGGGGGAAGGTGCAGCACCAGGACTGGCCACACCTCCACGGAAAGCTTTGAAAAATTCAGTGGAGGACGGGTCTACCACCATGACATCGCTCTTCTTATTGAAGCTTGACTTGTAGGCTTCCAGGCTACGATAGAACTGCGCGAATTGAGGGTCACGTCCAAACGCCTCTGCATAAACACGAGCGGCTTCTGCATCACCTTCGCCCTTCACCTTCTGCGCATCTCTATAGGCATTGGCGATGGCGACTTCGCGCTGACGGTCCGCATCAGCACGAATTTTTTCGCCTTCTGCAGCCCCTGTGGACCGCAGTTCATTGGCCACCCTCTTCCGCTCCGCCTCCATACGACGGTAGACGGATTCCGTAATGGCTTCAACATAGTCGACCCGAGTGATGCGCACATCGACGACGTCAACGCCCCAAGGCTTGGCACCTTGAACAACCTCCAGCACCTCGCGCTTCACGTCCGACATCAATGCATCGCGCTTAAGAGACAACAGTTCTTTGACTGTCCGCCTGTTGACCTCTTCTTGGAAGGCGTTGCGCACGACCCGATTCAACTGCAAAGCTCCAGAATTCTCATCAAGACCAACATTGCGAATGTAAGCAGATGGATCGGAGATCCTCCAGCGTACATACCAGTCAATTACAACCCGCTGCTTTTCTGCAGTGAGCATCGATTCGGTATCAGTGCTATCCAGTGTGAGCAACCGCTTGTCGATGTATCGCACATTTTGAAAAGGTGGAGGCATCTTGAAGTTCAGACCTGGCTCCGTAATAACCTCTTTGATCTGTCCAAGCTGGTAGACCACACCGAATTGGCGCTGGTCCACTACAAACAAGGTCGAACTCAAAAGAGCGAGCAAAACCAAGACAGTGGAAACAAAAAATCCGACTCTGTTCACAATGCGCTCCTATCGAGACTCGCGCTCACGCGTACGGCTGGAGTCCCGAGCACGGGGGTCAGCGGGGAATGTGGAAGCAGTTCCCGAAGGCGGAACAGCAGACGACGCCGCTGGCGGCAAGGAATCATTCGAGGCTGCAGCACCAGTCTGTGCGACACCCTGCATGATCTTGTCCAAGGGCAGGTATAGGAGATTCGACCCTTGACGGGACTCCACCAGCACTTTGGTGACGTTCGTGTAGATCTGCTGCATTGATTCAATGTACAGGCGGTCCCTTGTCACCTGAGGCGCCTTTTGATATTCGGCAAGCAGCGAACTAAACCGCTGCGCATCGCCTTGAGACTGAGCCACAATCCTCGACTTGTAAGCTGCAGCTTCTTCAGCCAACCGAGAGGCAGACCCGACCGCGCGGGGAATGACATCGTTGGCATACGCTTGCGCTTCGTTCTTGGACCGCTCTCTCTCCTGCCCCGCTTTCAGAACATCATCGAAAGCTGCCTGTACTTGCTCAGGAGGACGCACTCCCCCCTGCTGCAAATTGATGCCCACAACCTCTACACCAACCTTGTAGCGGTCCAAGATCGTCTGCATGAGGGTACGCACCCTTGGCGCAATTTGATCTCGCTCTTCAGCCAAGGCGGTGTCCATCCGCATCTTGCCGACGATCTCCCGCACCGCTGTTTCGGCTGCTTGCACCACGGCATCTGCTGGGTTACGGCTCTCAAACAACCAGGCCCTGGCATCGTTCAAACGATATTGCACAGCAAATTTGATTTCGACGATATTTTCGTCTTCAGTCAGCATTGCCGATTCACGTAAGCCAGTGCTTTTGATCACCACATCCCGACCGACATCAGCAGACCGAATCTGCGTCACGAAAACGAGTTCGTGACGCTGAATTGGATAAGGCAACCGCCAGTTGAAACCGGCATTCACCGTGCTCTTGTATTTCCCGAACTGCGTTATGACGGCCTGCTGACCTTCCTGCACAATGAAAAACCCGGTCCCAAGCCAGATCAGAACCGCAATTGCAGCAATCAAGCCGACGCCGAAACCCGCATTTTTCATATCTGGCTGGAAGCCCCCGCCGGAAGGACCGCGGCCTCCACCCTGCTTCCCACCAAACAGACCGCCCAGCTTGCGATTGAGGTCACGCCAGAGTTCATCCAGGTCAGGAGGCTGACCGGCCGTATTTTTGTCACGTCCTCGATTACCCGATGGAGGCGTAGATGGAGGACGCTCCGAATCGGAGTTTCCCGCGCCATCGTTCTTATCATCGCCACGACCCCACCGGGGGTCATTCAGATTCAACATTCCCCGGATGCGCTCAGGCAATATGGCCCAGCGCGGGGTACGGCTTTGAGGATTCATTCGCAAAATCTCTGTTTCTCTGAATACGTGAACAAAGCGGCATTGTGCCCAATCAGGCACTGTCTGGAGGCAATTCAGCATCGGCACCTAGGGTCATGGATGTCGGCTGGGCCTTGGGCACGCTGCCCGACAATCCGCGCCTCAAGGAAGGAAGCCCTTCTCCAGAGCCAGCACTCAGGAAGAACCGCTGAACGGGGGTACCTTGCATGTCGTAGATGTCATTCAGGACTTCCGGCCGTTGGTCGGGCGACAACATGTCCAGCTTGTTGAAGACCAGTATCTGGGGCACGTTCGCAGCGCCGATTTCAGAGAGCACCCGCTGGACTTCCGCAATTTGCTCTGGAAAGTTGGGATTCGATGCATCCACCACATGCAGCAAAAGATCTGCATCCACTGCCTCCTGGAGAGTGGCCTGGAACGCATCAATCAGTCCATGGGGAAGATCACGAATGAATCCCACGGTGTCCGACAAAGACACCGATCGCCCTGCCTCTGCAAGATAGAGTTGGCGAGTCGTCGTATCCAATGTGGCAAACAGCTGATCTGCGGCATACGCTCGCGCTTTTACCAGTGCATTGAACAGTGTGGATTTACCGGCATTCGTGTACCCCACCAACGATATGTTGAAGGTATCCCGGCGCTCGCGCTGGCGTCGCTGCGTGGAGCGCTGACGCTTGACCTTTTCGAGTCTTTCGCGCGTGCGCTTGATCGACTCACCGATCATTCTTCGATCAAGCTCGATCTGTGTTTCGCCGGGCCCACCCCGGGCTCCAATGCCCCCGCGCTGACGCTCCAGATGGGACCAGCGCCGGACAAGCCTAGTGCTCAGGTATTGGAGTTTTGCCAACTCTACCTGCAGCTTGCCCTCATGGCTTCTGGCACGCTGGGCAAAGATTTCCAAGATCAACAACGTTCGATCATTGACTGGAAGATCCAGATGCCGTTCGAGATTGCGTTGTTGCGCCGGACTCAAGGCCTGGTCGAACAGCACTTCCACCGCCTGGTGCATCTGCGCGAGCAGCCGGATCTCGTCCGCCTTGCCACTGCCTACAAACAAGGCGGCATCAGGGGCTTTGCGCTTGCAGGTGATTCGCGCCACTGGATTCAAGCCCGCCGTCTGAGCAAGCAGACCCAACTCTTCCAACTCACCGTCGAAATGGGGCAAACCAAAATCAACGCCAACCAGGATGACTGGCGTCTTCGGCGAGTCAGGCGTATCGTATGAACTCAAGACGATCCGCCCAAAGGCGTATCCGTTACATGCCCGTCGGGCATACCACCTTCGTTCAAGAGTTACCGGCCTCGGCGTCGGGCGCTTCGGCCGTCGAGAAATTGACAGCGCGACCTGGGACGATGGTGGAGATGGCGTGCTTGTAGACCATCTGGGTGACCGTGTTACGCAGCAGCACCACGTATTGGTCAAATGATTCGATCTGGCCCTGAAGCTTGATGCCGTTCACGAGGTAGATCGAGACGGGTACATGCTCGCGACGAAGCGCGTTCAGGAAGGGATCTTGAAGAAGTTGGCCTTTGTTGCTCACGATATTCTCCGTGTTCAGGAATATTGTTGTAAAGCGGCACCTTACCACAGCTGCAAGGGTATCGAAGGAAAACCGACGAAACCCCTCGCAAGCGCTGGGCTAGTGGTCACCCTTGTCAGTGAAGGGATTGTGCGACGTCTTCAACTCGATGCGAAGAGGGGTCCCGACCAGATCGAACTCTTTGCGGAAACGGCCTTCTAGGAAGCGCTTGTACGCTTCCGTGACATGCTCCAACGAATTGCCATGAACCACGATGACAGGCGGATTCATGCCGCCTTGGTGGGCGTATCGCAACTTTGGCCGGAACATGCCAGAACGCTTGGGTGCCTGGAACTGCACCGCCTCCAGCAACAACCGCGTCAATACGGGCGTGGACATCTTGCACATCGCCGCTTTCTGGGCCTGCACGATGGATGTCCACAAAGGGCCCAACCCCTGGCGCTTCTTTGCCGAAATGAAATGCAACGACGCAAACTTGAGGAACGACAACCGCGTCTCGATGGAGCGCTCCAGCAGCTGGCGACCGTAGTCGTCCATGGCATCCCATTTGTTGACCGCCAAAACCACCGCGCGGCCACTTTCAAGAATGTATCCAGCGATGTGCGCATCCTGGTCGGTGACCCCCTGTGTCGCATCGAGGACGAGAAGCACCACATTGGCAGACTCAATGGCTTGCAGTGTCTTCACCACCGAGAACTTCTCGATGGCTTCGAACACCTTGCCTTTTCGACGCAAGCCTGCGGTGTCGACCAGCTCAAAACGCTGGCCATTGCGCTCGAAAGGAACGGAAATGGCGTCCCGCGTGGTCCCTGGCATATCGAATGCCACCAAGCGCTCCTCGCCCAGCCACGTATTGATCAGGGTGGACTTACCGACATTCGGGCGACCAGCTACCGCAAGCTTGACCACGCTCTTGTCTTCAGCTTCCGCGTCTTCATCCGGATCCGGCAAGTGCAGAGGCTCCAGAGCCAACTCAACCAAGCTGCGAATACCCTGTCCGTGGGCTG
Organism: Acidovorax sp. KPB24-07; assembly: GCF_057543315.1. Lineage (NCBI taxonomy): Bacteria > Pseudomonadati > Pseudomonadota > Betaproteobacteria > Burkholderiales > Comamonadaceae > Acidovorax > Acidovorax sp. KPB24-07. The sequence goes on along the minus strand of NZ_BAAJYS010000035.1, from coordinate 12,452 downwards.
CTGAAATGGGATAGACCTCGCCCAACCCCAACTCATAGAACTCGACGAGCTGCACCCCCTCGCGCATTCCCTCGGCCTTGTTGCCGACAAGGAGGCAGGGCTTGCCCAGGCGCCGCAGGTAGTTGGCGATGTCATGGTCCTGAGCAGAAAGCCCGGCGCGGGCATCGACAACAAAGATGACGACATCGGCCTCCGCAACGGCCTGCTGCGTCTGCTTGGCCATCTCGCGGTAGATGCCGCTGGCGGCATCGGGCTCGAAGCCTCCGGTGTCGATCACGATGTATTCGTGCTTGCCCTGCTTTCCGTTCCCGTAGTGCCGGTCACGCGTCAAGCCTGCAAAGTCGGCAACGATCGCATCTCTCGATTTCGTCAGCCGGTTGAAGAGTGTGGATTTCCCCACATTGGGGCGACCGACCAAAGCGATGACTGGTTTCATCCAGATCAACCCGTCAATCCGGGCGAAAGCCGTAAACGCCGCCATTGCGCGTTACGACCACCAGAGTGCCACCGGCCGACACCGGCGCTGCAGCGATGCCCGAACCATCCGTGGTCATCCGATTCAGCGGTGAACCATCTTCACGCGAAAGCAGGTGCACCAAACCCGTGTCATCTCCGACGACGACCGACCTGCCAAGCAACAGCGGTGCGGTCAAGCGGCGGTATTGAAGTCGGTCCGAAGACCAAGCGCGCGAGCCATCGGCACGCCGCCAGGCAACCACCACGCCATTGCTCTCCGTGCCGAAAATCGTGGTGTCATCGCCGTGAATGCCTTCCGTTCCGTTGGCCGGCTGTGTCCAGGCCACAGTCCCTCGCACCGTGTTCACACAGCCCACCGTGGACACAAAAGCACGGGCACAAACACTGTCGCCCTCGCGGCTGGTGCGGCCGACCAATTCAACCAGCCGCTCGACGTCATTGGTTCCTCTGGGGCTGGCCAGCGGCGCTTCCCAACGTACCGTGCCATTGTCGGGATTGAATCCGACCATCCGGCCCGCCAGTCCCGCGACCAGCGTGTCGCCCACCGCCGTCAATACACCCGACTGGCGCAACACCAAAGGCTCTCCCGGCCTGGGTTGATTCCACAAACGAAGCCCCGTAGCAGCATCAAACGCAGAAACGGACCGATCGGCCGCCAAGACAAAGATGCGATTGCCCGCAACCAACGGCGCTGTGTACGCTTGCGCGGACAGCGGCTTGCGCCAGATCTCGCGGCCATCGGACAAGGCAATCAACTGGTTATCGACGGAAACCACAGCGGCCCACTTGCCGTCGCTGCCCACACCAGCAGACAAAGGCGTGCCAAGGCTGGCTCGCCAGACATCACCGCCGGTGCGCGCATCGACGGCAGCGACCACGCCATCCGAAGAAGCCACCGTCACTGTGTTGCCATTGACATGCACATCCAGCGGCAGGCGACCGATGCCGCCCACTTTCGACGTCCACGCCTGACGCACACCGATCACTGGCACGTTCGCACCCAACTCGGCGGGTTTCGGCTTTGAGGGACCGCTCCACAGGGAGCAGCCGGCCAGGAGAAAGCACGCCGCTGCCACCGCAGCGACCGCTGCGCGTGGCGTACCCAAACGCATTGCACGGAAACCCATGTGACTGCGCATCATTTGGAGTCTCCTGCAGCCGCTGCCGAGGCAATGAGTTGTGGCTGCACACCCAGGGCATGGAGCTTCACCTCGACCAAGCGGCGGTACTCCATGCCTTCTTCCAGCGATTTGTAGGCACGCTGGTATTCAGCGATGGCTTCCGGCTTCTTGTCCAGCAGCGCCAATGCGTCGCCCTTGCGGTCCGCAACCAAGGCATCGAACTCTGCAGGAAAACCTCCAGACAACTGCTTCAGCGCTTCGTCGTATGCCTTTTGATCCATCAGTAGGCTGGCAAGTCGCAGTTTGGCCAGTGCTTTGTAGCCCGCATCCGAAGCATTGTCGGCAACCCAAGCCAGGGCCGCCTTGGCACCGTCTGGATTGCCGCTTTCCACCAAGCTTTTGGCCACCAGAAGACCGGCTTGCCCCGCCTTTGTCGTACCGCCATACCGCGATTTGAGGTCGCCGAAAGCCTGCTCCAAACGCGCGTTGTCTTTTGCCTGCGCAGCCGTTTCCACGGCATCGGACAGCGCAGCGGCTTGTGCCGCCTGTCGGTTCTGCCAATACTGGTATCCGTTCCATGCCGCAAACGCGCCGAAAACCAACACCAGGATGCCACTGATCAGCGTGCCCCAGGTGTTCCAGAAATGCTTGAGTTGGTCAAGCTGCTCTTGTTCTTCAAGATCGAGGTGATTTGCCATGTAGGGTCTCTGTTAGCGGGGGGATTGTAGAGTGGGCGCCCAGTCGGGCAGCGCATCTAGCGCCCGCTCCACTTGGTCACCCCCGCCTTCCCGCAGTGGTTTGATCGTCACGGCCGATCGCGCAAGCTCGTCGGAACCAAAGATCAATGCATGCCTGCAGCCGCTGGCATCGGCCTTCTTGAACTGCGATTTCATGCTGCCCATGCCTTCGCCCCGAACCGCAGGGCTGTGCATCTGCACGCTCACACCCAAGGCCCGCAACTGCTGCAGCACGGCCATGACTGCGGGCAACGACTTCTCGTCCGGCACGATGGCATAGGCATCGGCCACCAGCATGGGTGGGGCCGCTTCTTGCTCTTTGACGAGTTCCAGCACACGCTCGACGCCAAGGGCCCATCCCACCGCCGGCGCGGGCTTGCCCCCAATTTGCTCGAAGAGATAGTCGTAGCGCCCCCCGCCGCAAATGGTGCCCTGGGAGCCGAGTTGCTCCGTCACGAACTCAAAGACCGTGAGGTTGTAGTAGTCCATGCCCCGGACCAGGCGCGGATTGACGGTCCAGGCCACGCCATTCGCATCGAGGATGGCCTTGACGGTATCGAAGTGGCGCCTGGATTCTTCGCCAAGGTAGTCCAGGAGCTTGGGGGCCGCTTGCACCAAGCTCTGCATGGCTGGATTCTTCGTATCCAGGATGCGCAGGGGATTGCTGTGCAGGCGGCGGCGAGCATCCTCGTCCAAGAGCTCGGAATGGCCTTCCAGATAGGCGATGAGTGCAGCGCGGTGGGCTTTGCGCTCTTCAGGTTGCCCAAGGCTGTTGAGTTCCAGGCGAACGTCTTTCAGGCCCAGTTCCTTCCAGAGCGCATCCGCCAGCAGGATCAGCTCGGCGTCGACCTCAGCGCCATGGAAACCCATGGCTTCGGCACCGATCTGATGAAACTGCCGGTATCGGCCCCGCTGGGGACGCTCATGGCGGAACATCGGACCCATGTAGTACAGGCGTTTGCCGCCGTCGTACAGCATCGAATGCTCCGCTGCGGCACGAACAACGCCTGCCGTCGCCTCGGGACGCAGCGTCAGATGCTCGCCGTTCAAACGGTCCTCGAACGAATACATTTCCTTTTCGACGATATCGGTCACTTCGCCCAAGCCACGCACGAACAGCGCCGTCGGTTCGACGATGGGCGTTCGCACATTGCGATAGGCATATCGGGCCATGAGTGCCCGCACCTTGTCTTCCAGCCATTCCCAGCGCGCCGAGTCAGGGGGAAGAATATCGTTCATGCCTTTGACGGCCACCAATTTGCCGGTCTTTGGCAGAGGATTGCTTGTCTTGTTGCTCACGGAATGCATCAATGGGTTAAGTGACTGGCACGCCAGCAGCGGCCTGCGCATGCGCAGGCTCGGAAGGCGGCTTTCAATTCAGATCAAGAAGCAGCGACCGCCGTGCTGAAGCGGTCGGCGATGTAGCGTTCGACGAGTTGCTGGAACTCCTGCGCGATATTGTCGCCGCGCAGGGTCAAGGCCTTCTCTCCGTCGATGAAGACGGGCGCGGCCGGGGCCTCTCCGGTGCCTGGCAAGCTGATGCCGATGTCGGCGTGCTTGCTTTCACCCGGACCGTTCACGATGCAGCCCATCACTGCCACTTTGATCTTTTCGACCCCAGGGTATTTGAGTCGCCAGACCGGCATCTGCGACCGCAGAAAGTCATCGATCTGCTTGGCCAATTCCTGAAAGGTGGTGCTGGTCGTGCGCCCGCAACCAGGGCAAGCGGTCACGCTGGGCACGAACATGCGCAACCCCAGCGCCTGCAAAATTTCGGAAGCCACGACGACTTCCTGGGTGCGGGCCTCGCCAGGCTGCGGCGTGAGGGAGACGCGGATGGTGTCGCCGATGCCTTCCTGCAAAAGAATCGACAAGGCTGTGGTGGATGCCACGGTTCCCTTGGTGCCCATGCCCGCTTCGGTCAGGCCCAGGTGCAAAGCGTAGTCGCAGCGCTTTGCCAACTCACGGTAAACGGACACCAGATCCTGCACTCCGCTGACCTTGCACGAGAGGATGATCTGGTTGCCATCCAGACCCATTTCCTCGGCGCGCTTTGCCGATTCGATGGCCGAAGTGATCAGCGCTTCATACATGACCTGCCGCGCATCCCAAGGAGACGGCCGTCGATTGTTGGCATCCATGAGCTCGGCGAGCAATTCCTGGTCGAGACTGCCCCAGTTGACACCGATTCGCACGGCCTTGTCCCAGCGCATGGCCGCGTCGATCATCTGGCCGAACTGGCGGTCGCGCTTGTCGCCCTTGCCGACATTGCCGGGGTTGATGCGGTACTTGGACAGCGCCTGGGCGCAATCGGGGTATTCGGTCAGCAGCCGATGCCCGTTGTAATGGAAGTCGCCCACCAGCGGAACGGTTTCGCCCATGCGATCGAGTTGTTCACGGATATAGGGAACCGCCGCAGCCGCTTCGGGCGTGTTCACGGTGATCCGGACGAACTCGGAGCCGGCCTGCGCCAGTTCCTTGATCTGTATCGCAGTGCCAATTGCATCAACGGTGTCGGTATTGGTCATGGATTGCACGCGAACGGGTGCGTCTCCGCCCACCGTGACAACACGCGAGCCCCATGTGATTCGGGCTTGCCGCGAGCGTCGCGGCTGGGGCGCCGCCATCGCGATCGGAAAAGTGGGGGTCAAGAAATGATTCACGGTTTCACCTCAAATCGGGCAACGTTTTTCGCGCGAAACGCCTTTGAGCTCCAAAGGCTTGCCGTGGACGACCACTTCGGTGACGTCGGCCTTGCCGATGACCACGGACCATGGCGGGGTTCCCGGAACCGTCACGCTCTCGCCGGCCGCCAGGACACGCTGAAGGACGGTGGCTCCCGCCGCACTGCGCACCTGAACCCACGATTCTCCGCGCGTGCGAATGACCAAGGCGGCATCCGGACTACCTGCCGGTGCAGATGCCGGGGCCTCAGGCGCCGCCACTGCAGCCGTCGCCGCAGGCGATACGCCCGATGGGCTTGCCATGGAAGATGGCACAGAAGCCGACGGGGCTGGAGCCGAAAGTGCAGTCACTGGCTGGGCGGGACTGGCAGGATCGGCCCCTTTGGTCCCTTCGGCTTCCGGGGCCGTGCCTGTCACCGCAACTGTTTCATTTCCGGCCACGCCATCGGGCCGATGGGGCCACAGCAGCACGGCAGCAGCACCTACCAGCAACACGATCACCGCGAAGATGGCGGTGCGGGAACCCGACCCGCTGGAAGACGACGCCAACTGGCCGCTGCCAGGCTTGAACGATGCGTTGATGCCTCGGTGCGCCGACAGTGCAGGCGGCTCATTGCGCGGCAGCAGCGCCAGCACGGGCGCAGGATCCACCTTGAGCGTGCGGCACATGCTGGAGGCCAGGGCACGCACAAAAACCACGTCCGGAAAAACCTCGAAGTAACCCGCTTCCAAGGCTTCCAGCTTGTGCACCGGCACCTTGAGGGCCACGGCCAGCGCCGCGATGTGCACACCTGCGGATTCGCGGGCTTGACGCAGCATCAGGCCCGCAGTCACGCTGTCCTGGGTTGGCGAGACTTCACTGTTCAAAGGCTGTCCCTCGTGCCCCACCACCGGCTCATTCATTGAACGCCCCTCGGTCATATGCCATCAATTCTTTGGAGTCAGGAAAACGCTTGCGCAGTTGTTCGGCGAGCTGCCGCATCGCCACCGAATCACTCAACGCCCGCTCGATCTTGATGCCCAGCCAAAGCGATTCCGCATTGGCGAACTCGCTGTTGTTCAGGCGGCGAATGTAGAACTGCGCACGCTTGATCTCGCCGCGGCGAAACATGAGCGACGACAGGTTGTATCCCACCACAGGGTTGCCCGCATCCAGTTCATACGCCTTGAGCAATGTCTGCTCGGCTTCTGCGATCTGCCCGGCACGCTCCTGGCAAAGGCCTTGGGCCATGAGCGTTTTGCTGCGAGCGGTATAGGTCCGGCTGGCCAGGGCTCGCTCGAAATACTGCTGGCTTTCCGCGTACTTCTGCTGCTGGCACAAAAGCCAGCCATAGTTGTGCAGCAGGTTGGGCTCGGACGGGTGAAAGCCGAGTGCACGGCGGAAGCTCTCTTCCGCCAGCGGCAGATCTCCCAGGCGCAGATAAATCAGCCCGCGCAGGTTGTAGGCATCGCCGTACGACGGGTCGGTGGTCAGCGATTGGCGCACTTCGTCCAGCGCCACCGTGGTCTGGCCCATCTCAAGATAATTGGCAGCCAGTTCCAACCGGAGCCTGGCGCGGCGGCGGGTTTCCGTCTCTTCCGATGGCGTGACGTACTCCGCACTGCCAGACGAGGCATTCGAGCCGCCAGGCGCTGCGCACCCACTCAAGCCCGCCAACCCGACCGCGGCAAGGCACAAGGCCATCGCCCATCGGGCATGCCGCTCAACAACCGCGACCGATCTCGTCATGTAGATCCTTCCTGCTTAAGGGCAATGCGTGCCATGCGCCAGCTTCCGGAAAAGGTGATTTGAAAATCCCAATGGCGGCATCGCTTCACCCCTTTGCCCGTCACGGCGCTCTCCGAGATGGCGGGCCCATGGGGGTCACGCAGCACCGAAAATCACATCACAGGCTTGAGCACGATGGTGCGCTGCTTGGCCATGCGCTCGGCGGCCCGGGTGCGGTCTTTCACATCTCCCGCCAGTTGGCCGCACGCGGCGTCGATATCGTCGCCACGCGTTTTGCGCACGGTCGTAACGATACCCGCATCACTCAACAACTTTGCGAAAACCGCAACTTGCTGCGGGGTCGATCGGTGGAGGCCGGAAGCGGGAAAGGGATTGAATGGAATCAGATTGAACTTGCAGCGAACACCCTGCCCATGGCGGGGTCGCACCAGATCGATGAGTTGCCGGGCATGTTCTGCCTGGTCGTTCACGCCATCGAGCATGCAATATTCGAAGGTGATGAAATCGCGCGGCGCATGCGCCAGATAGCGCTGGCAGGCATCCAGAAGCTCCTGCAATGGGTACTTGCGATTGAGCGGTACCAGGTTGTCACGCAGCGGATCGTTGGGCGCGTGCAGCGAAACGGCGAGTGCCACGGGGCAGTCCTGGGAAAGCCGATCCATCATGGGAACGACGCCCGAGGTCGACACCGTCACGCGGCGCCGGGACAGGCCGTAGCCGTGATCGTCCAGCATGGCACGCAACGCGGGCACAAGCGCGGTGTAATTCTGCAGCGGCTCACCCATGCCCATCATCACGACGTTGGAGATGATGCGTTCTTCGCTGCCCAGCCTTCGGCGCAGCGCATGCTCCGCGAACCACAACTGGGCAATGATCTCGCCTGTGGTCAGGTTGCGGCTGAAACCTTGGTGTCCGGTAGAGCAGAAACGGCATCCCACGGCGCATCCGGCCTGGGAAGAAATGCACAGGGTGCCCCGGTCATCCTCTGGAATGAACACGGTTTCGACCGCATTGCCGTCACCCACGTCGAACAGCCACTTGACCGTGCCGTCCGTCGAGACATGCTCGCTCACCACCGGCAATGCCTGCACATGGGCGCAGGATTTCAGTTTTTCCCGCAGCGACTTCGCCAGATCGCTCATCTGATCGAAATCGTGCGCGCCCCGCTGGTGAATCCAGCGGAACAATTGGGTCGCCCGAAAACGCTTCTCCCCCAGCTGCTCGCAAAACGCAGCCAGACCGTCGAGGTCGAAGTCAAGGAGATTGGTGGTCATCGGAGCGAAGGCTGTTCACGTCGATCACCGCCCCCTGCGCTGGGCGCGCGGCCTGGGCAGCGCTCCGGCGCAAGGGTGGATCGCATATCAGCGCGAGTAGATGTTGAGGCCAGGGAAGAAGAAAGCCACTTCTGCCTGAGCGGTTTCCACGGCGTCGGAACCGTGCACGGCGTTGGCATCGATGCTGTCTGCGAAGTCAGCGCGGATCGTGCCGGCTTCTGCCTTCTTGGGGTCGGTGGCGCCCATGAGTTCGCGGTTCTTCAGGATGGCGTTCTCGCCTTCCAGGGCCTGGATCATCACCGGGCCGGAGATCATGAAGTCCACCAGGTCCTTGAAGAAAGGACGCTCCTTGTGCACGCCGTAGAACTGTTCGGCTTCCAGGCGCGACAGGTGGGCCATGCGTGCTGCGACCACCTTCAGGCCAGCGGCTTCGAAGCGGGCGTAAATTTGGCCGATGACGTTCTTGGCCACTGCGTCGGGCTTGATGATGGAGAGGGTGCGTTCGATAGCCATGTTGATTTTCCTGGAGAGTGGTTGATCTATTTGAATTTTTTCGCCCTGCGGACAAAGCCCTCGATTCTAACTGGGCGGATTAATTCCCCAAGGCGCGAAGGCTCAGCGACCGCCGCGGCGCGGCGGGCCGTTGCGTTTCTGGTCCTGCCGGTAGCGCGACAAGCTGTCCGTGCCGATGTAGCCCACCGACGTCTTCATCGGATCCGGCTGGCTGCCAGCGCCGCCACCGCCGCCCTGGCGCCCACCGGGTGCGCCGTCCTTGCCGCGCCCTGCGCCAGATCCATAGCCCGGCTTGCGCGCAGAAGATGGCGCGGCCGCATCGCGCGGCGCGCCATTGTTGCGACCACGGGGCCCGCCACGGCGCAAGCCGCTCTTGCGGTCCGCAGGTCCGGCAGGTGCCTCGACCGTCTCTCTGGGGGCCTTGTTGCCACCACCCACGGCCTGCATGAGCGCGCGGATATCGCGCTCGTCCAGTTCCAGCCACGCGCCGCGCTTGAGCCCGCGGGGCAGCATCATCGCGCCGTAGCGGATGCGGATGAGCCGGCTGACCGCATGGCCCACGGCCTCCAGCATGCGCCGGACCTCACGGTTGCGGCCTTCGGAGATGGTCACGCGATACCAGCAGTTGGAGCCTTCGCCGCCGCCATCCTCGATGGAGCCGAACGAAGCCATGCCGTCGTCGAGCTGCACGCCGTCAAGCAACCGCTGCTTTTCTTCGTTGCTGAGTGCGCCCAGCACCCGCACGGCATATTCACGCTCCAGGCCAAAGCGGGGGTGCATCAACTGGTTGGCCAACTCGCCCGAACTGGTGAACAGCAGCAAGCCCTCGGTGTTCAGGTCCAGCCGCCCCACGGACTGCCACTTTCCGTGGGCGAGCCGCGGCAGCTTGCGAAACACGGTGGGCCGGTTCTGGGGATCGTCGTGCGTCACCACTTCGCCCGCTGGCTTGTGGTACGCGATGACCCGGGCCGGAGGGGGATCGATGCGGTAGCGAATGGGCCGGCCATTCACCTTCACCTGATCGCCGAACTGCACGCGTTGGCCGATGTGCGCCGGCTCGTTGTTGACCGAAATCCGGCCTTCCAGGATCAATTGCTCCATTTCCAGGCGCGAGCCCAGCCCCGCCTGGGCCAGCACCTTGTGCAGCTTGGGCGTTTCCACCTGCGGCAGCAGGACGCGACGCGCTGGCACTGCGTCGGCGGCCGTCTCGTCTTCATCCAGGCGGCCGGACACCACGTCGGCGAACTGATAGCCCGGTGTGGTACGCGCCCCCGCGGCCGGGCGAGGCCCCGAAGAACGTTCCGATCTGGGTGAAGCGGGCTCAGTCCGCACTGGCGCAGGGGCAGCCTCCACCGCCGTCCCGGCCGGTACAGCGACAGCCTCGGCATCCTGCGCTGACTCGGCAGAAGCCTCCACCGGCTGGCCTGCTGCCGCGTCGGACGCCTTCGGCGCCTTCTTGCGGGGCGGCTTGCGGGCCGCGGGCTTCTTCACGCTGGCGTCTGCCTCAGCGGGCAACGCGGGCTGGTCGTCGGCAGGTTCTGAAATGGGATCGTTCATGGGAGACTCTCTGGTGTGCCGTTATCGGCGTCTTTTGGCTTCTCGTGCGAGGGGGCCAGCACGTCTTCTTCGTCGGATGGGCGCGGCGTGTCTTCTGTGGATGGGCCGGTGACCGGCTCCGTTTCGGAGCCCTGCGGCACCGAAGGCACCGCCTCTACCACAGGGGGGTGATCCCCCGGCGCCGGCTCGGCAGGTGCGTCGAGCGGCAAGGTGCCGCCAGAACCCAGCGCTTCGAGCACGCTGGCCTGCACGGCCGGATTTTCCATCACGGGCAACTGGTCGAGCGACTGCAGCCCGAGGTCGTCCAGAAACTGCCGCGTGGTGGCGAACAGGGCGGGCCGGCCCACGGTTTCGCGGTGCCCAATGACCTCCACCCAGCCCCGGTCTTCCAGCTGCTTGATGATCAGGCTGTTCACGGTCACGCCGCGGATGTCCTCGATGTCGCCGCGCGTCACCGGCTGCCGGTAGGCAATGATGGCCAGCGTTTCCAGGGTGGCCCGGGTGTAGCGCGGCGGCTTTTCCGGATGCAGCCGGTCCAGGTACTCGCGCATTTCAGGGCGGCTCTGGAAACGCCAGCCCGTCGCGACCTGCACGAGCTCCACGCCCCGCAATGCCCAGTCCTGCTGGAGTTCCAGCAGGATGGTTTTCAGGGTATCGGTTCCGAGAGCGTCGTTGAATAGCGTGCGCAACTCGCGCAGGGTCGCCGGTTGCGGAGCGCAGATCAGCGCGGTTTCAAGGACCCGTTTGGCGTCCACCGTATTCATGGTTCAGCAATTGCGGGGAAAGAGACGCCACGTGTCGAAAAGGGCGCCATGCCTGTCAAAGGGTTCGTTCAGCGGGACCGCACGCAAAGACCTTGGTGCTGTTCCCAGCCCTGCAGTGTGTCCATGCGGGCGAGTCGGCTGGTACAGCCGCTAGGCGCGATTGTAGCGCAGGCCCCAAAAATTCAAGGCGTTTTCCATGTCCTGCGGCAGAGGCGCATGGAACTCCATCGGCTCACCGGTCATTGGATGGGCGAAAGCCAGCCGGTACGCGTGCAGCGCCTGGCGCGCGAGCCCCCCCGCCGCTTCTCCACCATACAAGGCATCGCCCACCAGAGGATGGCGAAGCGAGGCCATGTGCACCCGGATCTGGTGCGTGCGCCCGGTGTGCAGCGTGCAGCGCACAAAGCAGACCGGATCGACGCTGTCGAGCAGAGCGATGTCCGTGCGCGCGGGCTTGCCCGACTGCGTGGCCAGGTCCACCACGGCCATGCGCAGGCGATTGCGCGGGTCGCGGCCGATGCTTCCCTCGACCACGCGCTGCTCCGGACCGCTCCAGGGACGGTGGCCGATGGCGAGGTACTGCCGGCTCACTTCGCGGGCGGCGATCATGCGCACCAGCGCATCCATGACGCTCCGCTCGCGCGCCACGACCATCAACCCGCTCGTGTCCTTGTCGAGCCGGTGGACGATGCCCGCCCGGGGCACCAGCAGCGCCTTGGGATCGCGGGCCAGCAGGCCGTTGAGCAAGGTCCCGCTCCAGTTGCCGGGCGCGGGGTGAACGACGAGCCCCGCAGGCTTGTGGATGACCAGCAAGTGCGCATCCTCGAACACCACGTCGATGGGGATGGACTCCGGACGGAAGGCCTGGCTCTGCTGGGTGGGCCGCAGTTCCACCGCGACCACATCGCCCGCCTTGACGCGGGCCGCAGGCTTGGCCGCGGCCTGCCCGTTGAGCAGAACGCCCCCCTGGGCCAGCAATTGCTGCAGATAGCTGCGCGAAAACTCGGGCACCTGATCGGCGAGCGCCCGGTCCAGGCGCTCACCGTGCTGCGCCTCGCCAATGGCGAACTGGCGAATCTCCTGCGAGGCTTCGCCGCCCTCCTCCAGGTCTTCGGTGCCGGCCTCTCCCTCGGGGAGCAGGCCGGGGCCGGACGGCAGCGTGTTCAACGCGCCGGCAGGTAGCGGGACGGATCGACCGGCTTGCCCTGGCGGCGGATCTCGAAGTGCAGCTTCACCCGGTCGGTGTCGGAGCTGCCCATTTCGGCGATCTTCTGGCCGCGGCGCACCGTCTGGTCTTCCTTCACCAGCAGGGTCTGGTTGTGGGCGTAGGCCGTCAGGTAGGTGTTGTTGTGCTTGAGGATCACGAGGTTGCCGTAGCCACGCAGGCCGGCGCCGGCATAGACGACCCGTCCATCCGCGGAGGCGAGCACGGGGTCGCCCGCCTTGCCGCCGATGTCATAACCCTTGTTGCGGGCCTCGTCGAAACCCGCCACGAGCGAACCCGACGATGGCCAGATGAACGCCATGTCGTCTTCGCCGCCGGTTGCCGCAGGCGCGGGGCTGGGCGCAGGAGCGGGGGGCGGCGGCCACGGCGGG
>NZ_BAAJYS010000034.1:0-25691 GCF_057543315.1 Acidovorax sp. KPB24-07 | reverse complement strand
TTGACTGCCAGGCCCGCTTCGGCCTGCTTCAGGAAACCGATGATCTGCTGCTCCGTGAATTCGACTCTTTCCTCATGTCCGTCATTCTCCAAGTTTGACGGACCTCACTTCCACTTCAGGTGGTTACGGATATCGGGGAGCACGTTCACAAAGCTCGAACGACAGGGAGCCTTGACCGCCGTGTCTGCTGGTGAAGCTGTGGTGCCGCCGCGTTTTCTGTCCCAGCCGGGACAACATTGGCTGGCATCCGCGCCCGGACTCTCTAGAATCAAAAGCACGATCGTTCTTTTCTAGTTTTCTAGATCAAACCAAGGGACAAGCAATGACCGCTGAGTACCAAGTCCACGGCGATGTGGCCGTGATCACGCTCGACAACCCCCCCGTCAATGGCCTGGGCCATGCCACCCGCCAGGGCGTGGCCGACGGGCTGGCGCGTGCCAACGCCGACGCGGCCGTCCGCGCCATCGTCATCACGGGCGCCGGTGGGGCGTTCTCCGGCGGGGCCGACATCAAGGAGTTCGGCACCGACAAGGCGCTGCAGGAGCCCAACCTGCAATCGGTGATCCTGGCGGTGGAGAACTCGGCCAAGCCCGTGGTGGCGGCCATCCATTCGGTGTGCATGGGCGGCGGGCTGGAACTGGCGCTGGGGTGCCACTACCGCATCGCCGCGCCGGGCTGCAGCGTGGCGCTGCCCGAGGTCAAGCTGGGCCTGCTGCCCGGCGCCGGCGGCACGCAGCGCCTGCCGCGCGTGCTGGGCGTGGAGGCCGCGCTCAACATGATAGTGAGCGGCGAGACGGTCAAGAGCGAGCTGATCGGCTCCATCCCCGGCCAGAAGCTGTTCGACAAGCTGGTGGCTTCGCCCGAAGCGCTGGCCGCCGAGGCCCTGGCCTTTGCTAAGAGCGTTGCCGACGTGCGCCCCCTGCCGCTGGTGCGCAACCTGCCGTGCAAGCACCTCGAGGGCGATGCGTACTTCCAGTTCGCGCGCAACATGGTCAAGGGCATGGCCAAGAACGTCCCGGCGCCTGAAAAATGCGTGGACGCCGTCGAGGCCGCCACCAAGCGCAAGTTCGCTGATGGCATCGCCTACGAGCGCGAGCTGTTCATCAACCTGATGTGGACGCCCGAGTCCCGCGCGCTGCGCCACCTATTCATGGCCGAGCGTGCCGCGAGCAAGATCGCCGACGTGCCCTCCAGCACGCCGAAGCGCGACATCCAGAAGGTCGGCGTGATCGGCGCCGGCACCATGGGCGGCGGCATCGCCATGAACTTCCTGAACGCCGGAATTCCCGTGACGATTCTGGAGACCAAGCAGGAGGCGCTGGACCGCGGCATCGCCACGATCAAGAAGAACTACGAGTCGCAGGTCAAGAAGGGCAAGCTCAAGGAAAACAAGTACCAGCAGCGCATGGGGCTGCTCGCCACCACGCTGGACTACGCCGACCTCAAGGACGCCGACCTCATCATCGAAGCGGTGTTCGAAGAGCTGGGCGTGAAGGAGACCGTGTTCAAGCAGCTCGATGCCGTGGCCAAGCCCGGCGCGATCCTGGCGTCCAACACCTCCACGCTGGATGTGGACAAGATCGCCGGCTTCACGAAGCGCCCGCAGGACGTGGTGGGCATGCACTTCTTCAGCCCCGCCAACGTGATGAAGCTGCTGGAAGTGGTGCGCGGCCAGGCCACCGCCAAGGACGTGCTGGCCACGGTGATGGCCCTGGCCAAGAAGATCAAGAAGACCGCCGTGGTCTCGGGCGTGTGCGACGGCTTCATCGGCAACCGCATGATCGAGCAGTACAGCCGCCAGGCGGGCTTTTTGATCGAGGAGGGCGCCACGCCGCAGCAGGTGGACAAGGCGGTGGAGAAGTTCGGCTTCGCCATGGGCCCGTTCCGCATGGGCGACCTGGCCGGCAACGACATCGGCTGGGCGATCCGCAAGCGCCGCTACCAGGAAAAGCCCGACATGAAGTACAGCAAGACGGCCGACCTGCTGTGCGAGATGGGCCGCTATGGCCAGAAGACCGGCGCGGGCTGGTACGACTACCAGGCCGGCAAGCGCGATGCGATCCCGAGCGAGGTGGTCAACCGCATGATCGAAGACCACCGCAAGGCCCTGGGCATCACGCCGCGCAAGATCTCGGACGAAGAGATCGTGCAGCGCCTGGTGTTCTCGCTGGTGAACGAAGGCGCGCACATCCTGGAGGACGGCATCGCCGGCAAGTCGGGCGACATCGACATGGTGTACCTCACCGGCTACGGCTTTCCGATCCACCGCGGCGGCCCCATGCACTACGCCAACGAGGTCGGCCTGTTCAACGTGGTGCAGGCCATGAAGCGCTTCGCGCAGAACCCGCTGGACGACGCGAAGTTCTGGGAGCCCGCGCCGCTGCTGGCCCGGCTCGCCGCGGAAGGCAAGGCCTTCTCCTGACCCGACCGACCGCACCGCACGTGTCCCCCCGAATCCCAAGGAATTGCACATGACCTCCGCAGTGATCGTTTCCACCGCCCGCACGCCGCTCGCCAAGAGCTGGAAGGGCTCGTTCAACATGACCCACGGCGCCACGCTGGGCGGCCATGCCGTGCAGCACGCCATCGCGCGCGCCGGCATCGACGGCGCGGAAGTGGAAGACGTCATCATGGGTTGCGCCAACCCCGAGGGCGCCACGGGCGCCAACATCGCGCGCCAGATCGCGCTGCGCGCCGGCCTGCCGGTCAGCGTGTCGGGCGTGACGGTGAACCGCTTTTGCTCGTCGGGCCTGCAAACCATCGCCCTGGCGGCGCAGCGCATCATCGCCGGCGAGGCCGACGTGTACGTGGCCGGCGGCGTGGAGAGCATCTCCTGCGTGCAGCAGGAGATGAACCTGCACATGCTGCGCGACCTGGCACTGGCCAAGGCCAAGCCCGAGATCTACTGGAGCATGCTGGAGACCGCCGAGCAGGTCGCCAAGCGCTATGGCATCGGCCGCGACGCCATGGACGAATACGGCGCCGCCAGCCAGCAAAAGGCCTGCGCCGCGCAGGCCGCGGGCTTGTTCGACGACGAGATCGCTCCCATCACCGTGACGGCCGGCGTGGCCGACAAGGTGCGCGGCCTCATCACCCAGCAGGTGATGGTCTCCAAGGACGAAGGCACGCGCGAAGGCACCACCAAGGAAGGCATCAGCGGCATCCGCCCGGCCATGCCCGGCGGCGTGATCTCGGCCGGCAATGCCAGCCAGTTCTCGGACGGTGCCGGCGCCTGCGTGCTGGTGAGCGAGGATTACGCCAGCCGCAAGGGCCTGAAGCCCCTGGGCCGCTTCCTGGGCTTCGCGGTGGCGGGCTGCGAGCCCGACGAGATGGGCATCGGCCCCGTGTTCGCCGTGCCCAAGGTGCTCAAGAAGCTGGGCCTCACGGTGAATGACATCGACCTGTGGGAGCTGAACGAGGCCTTCGCCGTGCAGGTGCTGTACTGCCGTGACAAGCTGGGTATTCCCGCCGACCGCCTGAACGTGAACGGCGGCGCCATCGCCCTGGGCCACCCCTACGGCGTGAGCGGCCAGCGTCTCACGGGCCATGCGCTCATCGAAGGCAAGCGCCGCGGCGCCAAGCGCGTGGCGGTGACCATGTGCATCGGCGGCGGCATGGGCGCGGCCGGCATCTTCGAAGTGCTGTAACCGCACGGGGCACGCCCATGGCCGCGCCACCCGTCACCGTGCCGCCCGAGGCCTTTCTGGCCATGGGCCGCGAGGTGCTGGCGGCGCAGCCCTTCAGCGTGCTGCTGGGCGCCGAACTGCACGCGTTCGCCCCGGGCGCGTGCGAACTGCACCTGCCCATCACCGAGCAGATCCGCCAGCAGCACGGCTTCGTGCACGGCGGGGCGGTGAGCTACCTGGCCGACAACGCGCTCACCTACGCGGGCGGCTCGGCGCTGCGGGTGCCGGTGGTCACCTCGGAGTTCAAGATCAACTACGTGCGGCCCGCCGTGGGCGAGCGCCTGGTGGCGCGCGCCCAGGCCGTGCATGCCGGGGCGTCGCAGGCGGTCTGCCGCTGCGACGTGTTCGCGGTGCAGGGCGGGGTGGAAAAGCTCTGCGCCATCGCCCAGGGCACCATCGTGGCCCTGCCATCGCATGCCGCGCCTTCGCCACCGGCTTCGCCCGGCTGAACGCCGGTGGTGGTTGTTTGCTATTATTTTTGTAGCTGTATGCCGCCGCATTCATTGCGGTGAAGCCTTATTCGATGCCCCATCATGAGCCTGCGCACCACGGTTGATTTCTTGCTCTACGACTGGCTGGACGCTCCCGCGCTGCAGGCGCGCGAGCGCTTTGCCGACCATTCGCGCGAAACCTTCGATGCGGTGCTGGACACCTGCGAGCGCATCGCCCGCGAAAAGTACGCCCCGTTCAACCGCCTGGTGGACACCGAGGAGCCGCGTTTCGACGGCGAGAAGGTGATCCTGCCGCAGGCCACGCACGAGGCGCGCCGCGCCTATGCCGAGTCGGGCCTGCTGGGCGCCGCGCAGGACTACGAGCTGGGCGGCATGCAGCTGCCCTACACAGTGGAGGCGGCGGCCAACAGCTTCTTCGCTGCGGCGTCGGCCAGCATCGGCTCCAACCTGCTCACCTCGGGCAACGCCAACCTGCTGATGGCGCACGGCACGCCGGCGCAGCAGCAGGTGTTCGCGCACAACGAATTCAACGGCCGCTGGGCCGGCACCATGTGCCTGTCGGAGCCGCAGGCAGGCTCGTCGCTCTCGGACGTGGCCACGCGCGCCGTGCCGGACGCGGACGGCGATGGCGGCGGCGATGCCTGGCGGCAGGACCCGCTGGGCCCGCGCTACCGCCTGACCGGCAACAAGATGTGGATCTCCTCCGGCGACCATGAGCTGACCGAGAACATCGTGCACCTGGTGCTGGCCAAGATCCCCGGGCCGGATGGCAAGCTGGTGCCGGGCACGCGCGGCATCTCGCTGTTCATCGTGCCCAAGCGGCTCGTCGATGCGCAGGGCCAGCTCACGGGCGTGCGCAACGACGTGGCGCTGGCGGGGCTCAACCACAAGCTGGGCTGGCGCGGCACGACGAACACGCTGCTCAACTTCGGCGAGGGGCGCTACCCCGTCGAGGGCCGCGCGGGCGCCATCGGCTACCTGGTGGGGCAGCCGGGCGAGGGCCTGAAGTGCATGTTCCACATGATGAACGAGGCGCGCATCGCCATCGGCATGGCCGCGACCATGCTGGGCCTGGCCGGCTACCACGCCAGCCTGGACTATGCGAAGAACCGGCCGCAGGGCCGTCTGCTGGGCAAGGCCGGCAAGGACGCGAGCGCCCCCCAGGTGCGCCTGATCGAGCATGCCGACATCAAGCGCATGCTGCTGGCGCAAAAGAGCTACGGCGAGGGCGCGCTGGCGCTCAACCTGTACTGCGCGCGCCTGGTGGACGAACAGCACACCGGCACCTCGCCCGACGCCGACGAGGCGCGGCTGCTGCTGGAGGTGCTGACGCCGATTGCCAAGAGCTGGCCCAGCGAGTGGTGCCTGGAGGCCAATTCGCTCGCCATCCAGATCCACGGCGGCTATGGCTACACGCGCGACTTTCCCGTGGAGCAGTACTGGCGTGACAACCGCCTGAACATGATCCACGAGGGCACGCACGGCATCCAGGCGCTGGACCTGCTGGGCCGCAAGGTGCTGGGCAACAACGGCGCCACGCTCAAGAAGTTCGGCAAGCTGGTGGGCCAGCTGGTGCAGGAAGAGGGCGTGAACGAGAAGATGGCCGAGTTCATCAATCCCATCGCCTACCTGGGCGAGCAGATGACCAAGTTCACCACCGAGATCGGCTTCAAGGGCTTCCAGAACCCCGACGAAGTGGGCGCCGCCGCCGTGGACTACCTGCGCGTGGCCGGCCACCTGGTGTTCGGCTACCTGTTCGCCCGCATGGCCCAGGTGGCGCTGCGCGAGATCGCCAACGGCAACACCGACCCGTTCTATGTCGCCAAGCTGCAGACGGCGCGTTTTTACTTCGCCAAGCTGTTCCCCGAAACGGCCACGCTGATGCGCACCGCGCGTGCCGGCGCCAAGCCGCTGATGGACACCGACGCCGCGTTGGCCTGACCGCACCGGCCGCCCCCTTCCCCGCCTTTTTTTGCACTGGAGCCGTTATGAATAAAGCGCTAGCAACGATGTTGTGTGTGGCCATGGCCGCCCCCGCGTGGGCCCAGATGTCGCCCGTGGGCGGGTGGCGCAGCATCGACGACAAGACGGGCGAGGCCAAGGCCGAGATCCGCATCGCCGAAACGGGCGGCGCGCTCACCGGCCGCATCGAGAAGTCGCTGAAGAAGGACACGCCCGCCGATGCGGTCTGCGTCGAATGCCAGGACGACCGCAAGGGCCAGCCCATCGCCGGCCTGGAGATCATCCGGGGCGGCAAGAAGGCCGAAGGCAAGGACGTGTGGGAGGGCGGCAAGATCCTCGACCCCGAAAACGGCAAGGAATACCGCGCCAGCTTCACGCCCATCGACGGCGGCGCCAAGCTGGAGGTGCGCGGCTACCTCGGCCCGTTCTGGCGCACGCAGGTCTGGCAGCGCATGCAGTAACCCATTCCAAAGAAACCAACCATGTCCCGATTCCAAGTGAAGAAAGTCGCCGTGCTCGGCGCGGGCGTGATGGGTGCGCAGATCGCCGCCCACCTCGCCAACGTGAAGGTGCCGGTCGTCCTGTTCGACCTGCCCGCCAAGGAAGGCCCGAAGAACGGCATCGTCACCAAGGCCATCGAGGGGCTCAAGAAGCTCAAGCCCGCGCCGCTGGGCGTGGCGGAAGATGCCGCGCTGATCGGCCAGGCCAATTATGAAGAGCACCTGGAGCAGCTGCGCGGGTGCGATCTCATCATCGAGGCGATCGCCGAGCGCATGGACTGGAAGCTCGATCTCTACAAGAAGATCGCGCCCTTCATCGCACCCGGCGCCATCGTGGCCTCGAACACCTCCGGCCTGTCGATCACGCGCCTGAGCGAGGCGCTGCCCGACGCCATCAAGCCGCGCTTTTGCGGCATCCACTTCTTCAACCCGCCGCGCTACATGACGCTGGTGGAACTGATCGACACGCCGACGACCCGGCCCGAGGTGCTCGACCAGCTGGAAGCCTTCGTGACCAGCGGCCTCGGCAAGGGCGTGGTGCGCGCGCACGACACGCCCAACTTCATCGCCAATCGCGTCGGCATCGCCGGCATGCTGGCGACGATGAAGGAAGTGGAGAACTTCGGCCTGACCTACGACGTGGTGGACGACCTCACGGGCAAGAAGCTGGGCCGCGCCAGCAGCGGCACCTTCCGCACCGCCGATGTGGTGGGCCTGGACACCATGGCCCACGTCATCAAGACGCTGCAGGACAACCTGAGCGAAGACGCTACCAAAGGGGCTGCGCAGTTTGATCCGTTCTACGGCAGCTTCGGCACGCCCGAGGTGCTGAACAAACTCATCGAGATGAAGAACCTGGGCCAGAAGGCCAAGGCGGGCTTCTACAAGAAGGTGGGCCGCGACATCCTGCGCTTCGACCTGGAAAGCGGCGAGTACGTGCCGGGTGGCCAGAAGGCCGACGAGGTGTATGCCCGCATGCTGAAGAAGCCCGCCGGCGAGCGCCTGAAGCTGCTGCGCCATGCCGAGGGGGCGCAGGGCCGGTTCCTCTGGGCCATCCTGCGCAACAGCTTCCATTACGCTGCCGTGCATCTGGGCACCATCGCCGACAACGCGCGCGACGTGGACCAGGCCATGCGATGGGGCTTCGGCATGAAGCAGGGCCCCTTCGAGCTGTGGCAGGAAGCCGGCTGGCTGGAGGTGGCGAAGATGATCCAGGAGGACATCGACGCCGGCAAGGCGCTCAGCAAGGCACCGCTGCCCGACTGGGTGTTCAAGGGCCCGGTGGCCGAGGCCGGCGGCGTGCACACGGCTGAAGGATCGTGGAGCGCTTCGCGCGCCAAGTTCGTCCCGCGCCGCCAGCTGCCCGTGTACGAGCGCCAGCACTTCCCCGAGAAGCTGCTGGGCGAGGCGCTGCCCGACTGGCGCACGGCCGGCACCACGGTGTCCGAGTCCGATGCGCTGCGCACCTGGACGCTGGACAAGGATGGAGGCCCCTCCGGTCGCCGCATCCTGATCGCCAGCATCCAAAGCAAGATGCATGCGATCAGCCCCGACGTGATGGAGGGGCTCGTCGAAGCCATCGACATCGCCGAGCGCGAATACGACGGCCTGGTGATCTGGTCCGGCGACGCGCCGTTCAGCGTGGGCGCCGATCTGGCCGCCACCATGCCGGCCTTCGTCGTGGCCGGCATCTCGGCCATCGAGAGCGTCGAGCAAGAGCTGCAGAACCTCATGCTGCGCCTGCGCTACGCGCAGGTGCCGGTGGTGTCCGCCATCCACGGCATGGCACTGGGTGGCGGCTGCGAGCTGGCCGTGTATTCGGCCCGCCGCGTGGCGCACATGGAAAGCTACATCGGCCTCGTCGAAGTGGGCGTGGGCCTGGTGCCGGGCGCTGGCGGCCTGACCTACATCGCGCGCCGTGCGGCCGAGAACGCCGCCGCCTCCACGGGCAAGGACATCCTGCCCTTCCTGACCGAAGGCTTCACCGCCGCGGCCATGGCCAAGGTGGGCACCAGCGCGCTGGAATCGAAGAAGCTCGGCTACCTGCTGGACAGCGACATCGTCGTGCCGCACAAGGACGAGGTGCTGTTCGTCGCCTTGAACGAAGCCAAGGCGATGGCGGCCAGCGGTTGGCGCGCCCCTAACAAGCGCCTGTTCCCCGTGGCCGGCCGCAGCGGCATCGCCACCATCCGCGGCTCGCTGGTGAACATGCGCGACGGCGGCTTCATCAGCGACCACGACCAGCACATCGCCACCCTGATCGCCGAGATCGTGTGCGGCGGCGACGTGGATGCCGGCACGCTGGTGAGCGAGGAATACCTGATGGCGCTGGAGCGCAAGGCTTTCTGCGCGCTCATCCAGCACCCCAAGACGCAGGAGCGCATCCTGGGCATGCTGAACACCGGCAAGCCCCTGCGCAACTGATGTGCCATCGGACGACCGCATGACAACCTCCACCGGCGCATTCCCGCCCAACCGCATGCAGCTCCAGCTGGAACAGGTGGACGAGTTCCCGAAGTTCCTGCGCCCCTGGGTGCGCAACCTGGTGCTGCGCCGCGCCGTGCCGTTCACCCGCACGGCGCGGGTGGAGTTCATCGAGATGTCGCCGAACCGCGTGGAAGTGCGCCTGCCCAACGAGCACCGCGTGCGCAATCACGTCGGCAGCATCCACGCCTCGGCCATGAACCTGCTGGCCGAGACGGCCACGGGCATGGCGATGGGCCTGAACGTGCGCGACGACTGCCTGCCGCTGGCCAAGGACCTGAAGATGGCCTTTCGCAAGCGCGCCACGGGCGCCTTGCGCGCGGTGGCGGTGCTGACCGACGCGCAGCGCCAGGCCATGCAGGACAGCGACAAGGGCGAGATGCAGGTGCAGGTCACCGTGACGGACGAGGCCGGCATCGAGCCGGTGGAATGCGAATTCACGTGGGCCTGGATTCCGTCCAGCCGCCCCGCCAAGTAACTGACTGATTGACTGACCGATCGATTGATCGATTGAAGGAGCCTTCTTCATGGCAAAACAAATGCAGGACGCCTACATCGTCGCCGCCACGCGCACGCCCATCGGCAAGTCGCACCGCGGCTTCTTCCGCAACACCCGCCCCGACGATCTGCTGGCGACCACCCTCAAGGCGGCCCTGGCCCAGGTGCCCGGGCTGGACCCGGCTTCCATCGAAGACATCATCTGCGGCTGCGCGATTCCGGAAGGCGCCCAGGGGCTGAACGTGGCGCGCATCGGCGCGGTGCTGGCGGGGCTGCCCACCAGCGTGGGCGGCATCACCGTGAACCGCTTCTGCGCCTCGGGCCTGTCGGCCGTGCAGATGGCGGCCGACCGCATCCGCGTGGGCGAGGCCGACGTGATGATCGCCGCCGGCGTGGAAAGCATGAGCATGGTGCCCATGATGGGCAACACGCCCTCGCTGTCGCCCAGCATCTTCGCCAAGGACGGCGACGTGGGCATCGCCTATGGCATGGGCCTCACGGCCGAGAAGGTGGCGCAGCAGTGGAAGGTGTCGCGCGAGGACCAGGACGCCTTCGCGCTGCAGTCGCACCAGAAGGCGCTGGCCGCGCAGCAGGCCGGCGAGTTCACCGACGAGATCACGCCCATCGAGGTGACCGACCGCACGGCGGACCTGGAGACGGGCGAGAGCATCGCCAAGACCCGCACCGTGGCGCTGGACGAAGGCGCCCGGCCCGACACCAGCCTGGAAGGCCTGGCCAAGCTCAAGACGGTGTTCGCCGCGCGGGGCTCCGTCACCGCCGGCAACAGCTCGCAGACCAGCGACGGCGCGGGCGCGCTGATCCTGGCGAGCGAGGCAGCCGTGAAGCGTTTCGGCCTCACGCCGTTGGCCCGCTTCGTGAGCTTCGCCAGCAAGGGCGTGCCGCCCAGCATCATGGGCATCGGCCCCATCGAGGCCATTCCGGCCGCGCTGCGCTATGCGGGCCTCAAGCACGAAGACATCGACTGGTTCGAGCTGAACGAAGCCTTCGCCGCGCAGTCGCTGGCGGTCGTGCGCCAACTGGGCCTGGACCCTTCCAAGGTCAATCCCATGGGCGGCGCCATCGCCCTGGGCCACCCGCTGGGCGCCACGGGCGCCATCCGCGCTGCCACGGTGGTGCATGCGCTGCGCCGCAAGAACCTCAAGTACGGCATGGTGACCATGTGCGTGGGCATGGGGCAGGGCGCTGCGGGCATTTTCGAGCGCGTCTGAGGTCGGGGCGCATTGCGCGCCCCGGCATCCGGGTTCAGGCAGTCGCCGGCACGACGGGACGGAGAAAGCAATCACGGCACACTCGCACACCATGACCCTCGATCTCCATCCCCTGGACGACGCGCTGGCCCTGGAGCCGGCCGGTGCCCACCGGTACACCGGCCGGACCACGCCCGCCTACTGGAACATGGTCGGCCCTTTCGGCGGCGCGACGGCCGCGGTGCTGCTGCAGGCCGTGCTGCAGCATCCCGACCGCCTGGGTGAGCCGCTGTCGCTCACCGTCAATTACGCCGGTGCGGTGGCGCAGGGCCCCTTCACGGTGCAGGCCACGCCGGTGCGCACCAACCGGTCCACGCAGCACTGGACGCTGTCCATCGTGCAGCCTGGCGTCGACGGCGAGTGGGTCACGACCACCACGGGCACCGCCGTGACCGCCGCCCGCCGCGAAACCTGGAGCCTGGCCGACACCCCCATGCCGACAGCGCCCGGCCCCGACACCCTGGAGCCGCTGGCCAAAGGGCTGGGCGTGGCCTGGCTCGACCGCTACGACCTGCGGCCGGTGACCGGGGCCTTGCCGCAGCGCTGGGACGGCAACGGCGACAGCAGCCTGTCGCAACTGTGGATGCGCGATGCGCCCGCCCGCCCGCTCGACTTCTGCGCGCTGGCGGCGCTGGCCGACGTGTTCTTTCCGCGGGTCTGGCTGCGCCGTGCGCACCGGGTGCCGGCAGGCACGGTGTCCCTCACGGTGTATTTCCACGCAGGGCGGGAGCAGCTGGCCGCCACGGGCACCGGATTTTTGCTGGGCCAGGCGCGTGCGCAAGAATTCCGCAACGGCTTTTTCGACCAGACGGCCCAGTTGTGGAACGATGCCGGCACCATGCTGGCCAGCAGCCACCAGATTGTTTATTACAAGGAATGAGGCGCCCCCTGGCGCCCCGTTCGCTTTCCCCGCCCACGACCTTCCATGGCAGGAGCTTTCCCATGACCGATACCTCGACCCAGGACATCCTCGTTCACACCGAATCCGGCGTGGCCACCATCACCTTCAACCGCGTGGAGAAAAAGAACTCCATCACCACCGCGATGTACGCCGCGCTGGCGGATGCGCTGGAGTCCGCCGCGGCCGACAGCGCGGTGCGCGTGGTCGTGCTGCAGGGCGATGTGGCCATTTTCAGCGCCGGCAACGACATCGGCGACTTCCTGAACAAGCCGCCATCCACGCAGGACTCGCCGGTGTTCCGCTTCCTGCGCGGCATCGCCACGTTCCCGAAGCCGGTGGTGGCTGCGGTCTGCGGCCCGGCCGTGGGCATCGGCACCACCATGCTCTTTCACTGCGATCTGGTCTATGCGGGTGACAACGCCGCGTTCTCCATGCCGTTCGTCAACCTGGGGCTGTGCCCGGAGGCCGCGTCCAGCCTGCTCGTGCCTCAGATGATGGGCTACCACCGCGCGGCCGAGGCGCTGCTGCTGGGCGAGCCCTTCCTGGCCGAGGCGGCGCTGGAGGTGGGGTTGGTCAACCGCGTGGTGCCGCCCACCGAGTGCAACATGGTGGCCCAGACCCAGGCGCGCAAGCTGGCGGCCAAGCCGCTTTCCGCGCTCATCGAGACCAAGCGCCTCATGAAGCAGGGCCAGACGGCCGCGGTGCTGGAGCGCATGGCCGAGGAAGGCGCGAGCTTCGGCCGAATGCTGCAGGAGCCTGCTGCACGCGAGGCGTTCAGCGCTTTCGTCGAGAAACGCCGGCCGGATTTCAGCGCCGTGTGACCGCATCTGCGGGGGGCGTGGGCCTGGCGTTTTGCCTGGAAACCGGGCATAACGATAGATGCCGGTGGCATGAATCTGGCAGTACATTGCTGCTCATCCATCAACCCCCTGCCGGACCGTGCCATGACTGCTGCCAAACCACCATCGCCATTCGCTGCTCCCCGTGCGCCGTCGCGCCGCGCCTTTGTGCAATGGGGCGCATCGCTTGCCTGCGGGGCCCTGGGGGGCGTCGGCCCTGGCTCAGGGGACGACCGCTTCGGCGCCCGTGCCGCTGGAAGGGGGCATCCTCAAGGTCGTGGTGCCGTATGCAGCCGGTGGAGCATCCGACCGGGCCGCGCGCCTGCTGGCCGATGCCCTCGGGCCCCGGCTGGCGGTGCCGGTGGTGGTGGAAAACCGCGTGGGCGCGGGGGGGCGGCTGGCCGTCCAGCAGTTGCACCGCGACAGCTCCGGCCAGAACCAGGTCGTGCTGGCCAACCCGGCCACCATGCTGGTGGCGCCGCTGGTCTTCAAGGACAACGGCTACGACCCCGACAAGGACTATGTGGCCCTGTCCCAGATCACGAGCTACCAGTTCGGCCTGGCCGTGTCCACGGCCGTGCCGGTCAAGGAGTTCGCCCACCTGCACGCCTGGATGCTGGCCAATCAGGACAAGCTGGCCGCCGGCGTGCCGGCCACCGGCAGTCTGCCGCATTTCTTTGCTTTGATGCTGGCCGAGAAGCTCTCCCTGCAACTGCCCGTCGTGGGGTATCGGGGTTCCGCGCCGCTGCTCAACGATCTGATGGGCGGCCACGTGCCCATCGCCGTGGACACACTGGATGCGCTGGAGCCCCTGCACAAGGCCGGCAAACTGCGCATTCTGGCGGTGTCGGGCGATCAGCGGTCTCCCACGCTGCCGACGGTGCCCACCTTCAAGGAGGCGGGCCTGGGCCTGTCCGCCCTCGGCTGGAACGTGCTCTACGCGCCTGCGTGGCTGCCGCCGGCCCGGGCCCGGCGCATCGCCGACACGGTGACCCAGGTCATGGCGGACCCGGCCCTGCAGGCCCGCTTCGTGGCGGCCGACATGGTGCCCGTCGTCAGCTCGCGCGACCAGACCGCCAAAATGCTGACGGCCTACAAGGCGCAATGGGCGCCGGTGGTCCGCCATTCGGGCTTTCAGCCCTGAACCCTTGCCCCTTCCTCGATGACTCCACCCCCTGATTCCGCCCAGCCCTCTCCGTTCGAGGCCGAGTTCATCGATGGTTTGAAGGACATCTTCGAGCAGCGCATCGTCTTCAACCAATTGCTCGGTCTCAAGGTGACGCACCTGGGAGCCGCACATGTCGAGGCGCGCATCGAGATGAAGCCCGAGCTGGTGGGGCACTACGCCTACAACCGCGTGCACGGCGGCGTCATCAGCGCGGGGCTGGATGCCATGGGGGGGCTCGCCGTGATGGCGGCCATCGGCGCCCGCCACATGGACGAGCCGCCCGCGCAGCGCCTGCACCGCTTCGGCAAGCTGGGCACCATCGACCTGCGCATCGACTATCTGCGGCCAGGCATCGGGAGCCACTTCACCCTGCGGGCCGAAGTGCTGCGGCTGGGCTCCCGCGTGGCCAGCACGCGCATGGAGTTTTTCGGCCCCGATGGCACCCTGATGTCGGCAGGCGCTGCGGCCTACATCGTTTCGTAGCCTCGGCCTGCGCGCGATCGCGGCGATGTATGTCGCTGCAAAGCATGCAAGTGCATGCAACGATCGAATGGTTTGGTTACCGTTCTTGCGTAACGCGGGGAGTTTTCGCGGAACGTCGCTTCTAGCATGGCTCTTTTTCAAGGAGATCTGATGGCCGTGCAAAACCCCTTCTTCGGCAAGCGTGAACCCGACGCATTCCAGCCTCGCCAACCTTCTTCCGTCCTCGGTGGTGCGACCACCGTGGTGCCTGGTGGCAACAGTGCCACGACCACGGCCCCTTCTTCCGCCAAGCCGGTATCCACCGGCACGGCGCCTGGCAGTGCCGTTTCCGACGGCGTGGGCAGCAAGCTGACGGTGGGCCCGAACATCAAGCTCAAAGGGGTGGAGATCACCGATTGCGACACGCTCGTGGTCGAAGGCACGGTGGAGGCCACGATGGACTCCCGCGTGATCCACATCGCTGAGCAGGGCGCCTTCCGCGGCTCCGCCGAAATCGACATCGCCGAGATCCACGGCGAGTTCGACGGCACGCTCACCGTGCGCGAAAAGCTCGTGATCTACAGCACCGGCAAGGTGACCGGCAAGATCCGCTACGGCAAGGTGGTGATCGAAGAGGGCGGCCAGCTGGCCGGCGAAATCTTTGCCGGCACGTCGGGCCCCGCTCCCCGTGCCAATGCGGTGAACAACAACACCGCCAACGCGCGCAACGAAGCGCCTGCACTCGCCGCGGCCTGAGCCTCGGCGGGCATTGCGACCGACCCCGGCGTGCGCCGAGGGCGCACGTCACCGACCTGCCACGTACGGCCCGTGGCAGGCCAGGCGTTTCGCGCCGGGGTTCTCACTGCATGTTCTCAGCCTGCCGTGCCGCTTTCGGGCACAGCGGTGGCCGGCAGCGGGCGGGGCCTGCCTGCGGCATCGATGGCCACATAGGTCAGCCGCGCTTCCGTGACCTTCACATACCGGCCCTGCGCTGAAAAGCGCTCTGCATACACCTCGACCTCCACCGTGACCGAGGTGCGTCCGGTGCGCGTGACCGCCGAGAAGAACGACAGGATGTCCCCCACGCGAACGGGCTGCTTGAACACGAATTCGTTCACCGCCACGGTGGCCATGCGGCCCTGCACATAGCGCGCCGGCAGCACCGATCCCGCCAGGTCGACCTGGGCCATGACCCAGCCGCCGAAGATGTCGCCGTTGGCGTTGCAGTCGGCCGGCATCGGAATCACCTTGAGCACCAGCTCCTTGTCGGTGGGCAGTTCGGTCAACGCAGCGCTGGGAAGAGCGGTCATGGGCACAATCTCGGTAAAACAACAACCGGAATTGTCCTTCATGCGCCCCCACGGCGAATCCCCACCCCCTCTTGCCTCGCGCTCCGGCGCCGGCTCCCGCACCGACTGGGCCACGCTCGGCCGGCTCGTTCCCTATCTCTGGCAATACAAGTGGCGGGTGATCGCGGCGCTGGTCTTCGTCGTGGGGGCCAAGGTGGCCAACGTCGGGGTGCCGCTGCTACTCAAGCAGTTGATCGATGCCATGTCGATCGCCCCGGGCGACCCTGCCGCGGTGGTGGTCGTGCCCATCGCCCTGCTGCTGGCCTATGGCGGGCTGCGCCTGTCCACCTCCATCCTGACCGAACTGCGGGAACTGGTCTTCGCCAAGGCCACGCAGGGCGCCGCCCGCAGCATCGCGCTGCAGACGTTCGAGCACCTGCATGCCTTGAGCCTGCGCTTTCACCTGGAGCGGCAGACGGGCGGCATGACGCGCGACATCGAACGCGGCGTGCGCGGCATCGAATCGCTGATCTCGTTCACGCTGTTCAACATCGGCGCCACCCTGATCGAGGTGTTCCTGGTGCTCTCCGTGCTGGCCGTCAAGTTCGACGCGTGGTTCGCCTGGATCACGCTGGGCGCCCTGGGCCTGTACATCGCGTTCACCGTGCTGCTGACCGAATGGCGCACGAAATTCCGCCGGCAGGCCAACGAGTTCGACTCGGCCGCGCACGCGAAGGCGGTGGACTCGCTGCTGAACTACGAGACCGTCAAGTACTTCAACAACGAGGCGTTCGAAGCCCAGCGCTACGACGAAAGCCTGCAGCGGCTGCGCCATGCGCGGCTCAAGAGCCAGACCTCGCTGTCGCTGCTGAACACCGGGCAGCAGCTCATCATCGCCACCGGCCTGGTGGCCATGCTGTGGCGCGCCGCGCAAGGCGTGGCCGATGGCCGCATGACGCTGGGCGATCTGGTCATGGTGAACGCCTTCATGATCCAGCTCTACATCCCGCTCAACTTTCTGGGCGTGATCTACCGCGAGATCAAGCAGAGCCTGACCGATCTCGACAAGATGTTCACCCTGATGGACAAGGAGCGCGAGGTGGCCGATGCGCCCGGCGCCCAGCCGCTGGTCCACCTGGAGCACCCGGCTGTGCGCTTCGAAGACGTGCACTTCGCCTACGAAAGCCGTGCGGGCAGCGCGCGGCCCATCCTGCACGGCATCAGCTTCGAGATTCCCGCCGGCAAGACGGTGGCGGTGGTGGGGCCCTCGGGCTCGGGCAAGTCCACGCTGGCGCGTTTGCTCTTTCGCTTCTACGACATCCAGTCGGGCCGCATCACGGTGGCCGGGCAGGACATCCGGGCCGTGACACAGGACAGCCTGCGGCGCGCCATCGGCATCGTGCCGCAGGACACCGTGCTGTTCAACGACACCATCGCCTACAACATCGCCTACGGCCACCCGGGCGCGGGCCAGGATGCCGTGGAAGCTGCCGCCCAGGCCGCGCGCATCCACGGCTTCATCGCCGCCACGCCGCTGGGTTACGCCACGCAGGTGGGCGAGCGCGGCCTCAAGCTCTCGGGCGGCGAGAAGCAGCGGGTGGCGATCGCCCGCACGCTGCTGAAGAACCCGCCGATCCTGATCTTCGACGAAGCCACCTCCGCGCTCGATTCCGCCAATGAGCGGGCCATCCAGGCCGAACTGAAAAGCGCGGCGCGCAACAAGACGGCCCTGGTGATCGCGCACCGCCTCTCCACGGTGGTGGATGCGCACGAGATTCTGGTGATGGAAGCCGGCCGCATCATCGAGCGCGGCACCCATGCCGCGCTCCTGGAGCAGGGCGGCCGCTACGCCAGCATGTGGGCGCTGCAGCAAAGCGGAGAGGCCGGCTGACGGGGCGCCGCAACGCACCCTCGTGCGCGGGCGCCGGTCCGCAGGCCGACCCGGCCCTTCAGGGCTTGCGCGCGGCGATCGCCTTCTCGGCCTGGTCCACCAGGTCCGCGCCGATCTGGCCCTTCCACTTGTCGAACACCGGGCGCGTGGCCTTGGCGAAGGCGGTGCGTTCGGCGGGGCTGAGCTGGGTCACCGTCACCCCGTGGCTGGCGATTTCCTTGAGCAGGGGCTTGTCGGCCTCGACCATGCCCTTGCGCGCGATGGCGATCTGTTCCTTGCCGGCGTCGATGGCGGCCTGCTTGACGATTTCGCGGTCGGCAGGCGTCCAGGAATTCCAGATGTCCTTGTTGACCACGAAGATCAGCGGGTCGTTCATGTAGCCCCACAGGGTCATGTATTTCTGCGCCACGGTGTAGAGCTTGGCGGCCATGTAGACCGACACCGGGTTCTCCTGCCCGTCCACGGCGCTGCTGGCCATGGCGGGCTGGGCGTCGGCCCAGCTCATCTGGGTGGGGTTGGCGCCCAGTGCGGAGAAGGTGTCCAGGAACAGCGGCGAGCCGACCACGCGGATCTTCAGGCCCTTGAGGTCCTCGGGGCTCTTGATGGGGCGCTTGGAGTTGGAGATTTCACGGTAGCCGTTCTCGCCCCAGGCCAGCGGCACCACGCCGGCCTTGTCCAGCGTCTGGAAGATGCTCTTGCCCACCTCGCCTTGCGTCACCGCATCCACGGCGGCGTAGTCTGGAAACAGGAAGGGCAGCGAGAACAGGTTGAGCGGCTTGACCTGGGGCGACCAGTTGATGGTGGAGCCCACGGCCATGTCGATCACGCCTTGGCGCAGCGCGCTGAACTCGCGCGTCTGGTCGCCCTGGATCAGCGAAACGCCGGGGTACAGCTTGATGTTGATGCGGCCCTGCGTGCGTTCGCGGACCTTGCTGGCCCACAGTTCGCCGCCCTTGCCCCAGGGGAAGGCGGTGCCCAGCACCAGCGACATGCGGTATTCGCTCTTGTAGTTTTGCGCCAGGGCCGGCGTGGCGAAGGCCAGTGCGGCGGCGGCAGCGACGGCGCTGGTGAGGAAGGTGCGCAGTTTCATGGTTTCAGTCTCCTGGTTCTCGGTGAAAAGGGGGCGGTGGGGTCGATGGGGTCAGTAGCCCAGGCGGGCGGGCAGCCACAGCGCCAGTTGCGGGAAGGCAATGACCAGCACCATGACGATGAACATCGCCAGCAGCATCGGCCCCACCCAGCGCACGGTGGACTCCATGCGCACGCCGGCGATGCGGCACGACACCATGAGGTTCACGGCCAGCGGCGGCGTGAACTGGCCCAGGGCGACCTTGAGCGTGAGGATGACGCCGAACCACACCGGGTCCCACTGGTAGTGCTGCATGATGGGCAGCAGCAGCGGCACGAAGATCAGGAAGATCGAGATGCCGTCGAGGAACATGCCCACCGTGATGAGCAGCAGGATCAGCAGCGCCATCACGCCGTATTCGCCCAGGCCCGAGTTCACGATGGCCTTGGCCACCGGATCGATCACGCCCAGCGTGGACAGCGAGAACGCGAAGATGCCGGCCAGCGACACCACCAGCAGGATCACGGCCGAGAGCTCGCCCGCCTCGCGCAGGATGGGAAACAGGTCGCGCACCCGGATGGTCCGGTGGATGCACATGCCCACGAACAGGCCGTAGAACACCGCCACCACGGCCGCCTCGGTGGGGGTGAACCAACCCGCCCGCATGCCGCCCAGGATCAGCACCGGCGCGGCCAGGCCCCAGGAGGCTTCGCGCAGGCTGCGCCAGAACGGCGGGCGTGGCATGGAGGATTCGAGCGCGCCCATCTTGTGCCGGCGGGCCAGCCAAACCGCGGGCACGATCAGCGCGATGCCGGCGAGCACGCCGGGAATCATGCCGGCCGCGAACAGCGCGGGCACGGAGGCGCCCGGCACCAGCACCGAATAGATGATGAACGCGACGGAGGGCGGGATCAGGATGTCGGTGGCCGCCGCGGCGCCCACCACGCTGGCGGAGAACGAGCCCGGATAGCCCGCCCGCGACATGGCCGCGATCATCACGCCACCCACCGCGGCCGCGTTGGCCGGGCCCGAGCCGGAGATGCCGCCCAGGAACATCGCCACGGCGATGGCCACCAGGGGCAGCATGCCCGGGCCGCGGCCCACGATGGCCACGGCGAAGTTCACGAGCCGAAGCGCCACGCCGGAGCGGTCGAAGATCGAGCCCACGAGCACGAACATGGGGATGGCCAGCAGCGGGTACTTGCCCAGGCCGGCATAGAAGTTCTGGGGCACGGCCAGCAGGCCGAACCATTGGCTGTCGGCATTGGCCAGGGCAATGGCCGCCACCCCCGCCAGCCCCAGCGCGGCGCCGATGGGCACGCCCACGAACATCATGGCGAGGAACGCCACGAACAGCAGGGTCGCGATCATGCGGAGGTGTCCTGCCGGCCCGCCGGGGAGGCCGTGCGGCCCCGGCGGATGAACAGCCCCACCGCCCGCCAGGTGATCAGTGCGGACAGCAGCGGCAGCCACACCGAGTACCACCACTGCGGCACGCCGATGCCGGGGGAGGTCTCGCCGAAGCGGTAGTCGTCCCACACCACCCGCACGCTCAGCACGGCGATCGCGCCGAACAGCAGCGCCACCATCAGTGCACCGAAGCGGGCCAGCAGGTGACGGCGCGCGGCCGAGCCGCCCTCGGCGAACCATTCGATGCGGATGTGCTGGTCGCGCGCGACCGCGGCGGAGCCCGCCACCAGCGCCAGGACGATCATGAGGAAGACCGAGATCTCCTCGGTCCAGGCGAAGGATGAGTTGGTGAAGTAGCGCACCAGCACATTGGCGAAGGTGATGAGGGCCAGCGCCGCCATCACGATGACGGTGAGCCAGTCTTCGATGCGCAGGGAGCGGGGAGCGTCGTCGGGCGGTGCGGCAGGCCGTGCCGCGTCGTGGGGCGCGGGCCCGGACGGGGGAAGTGAGGACATGGGAGGCAGAGGGTCGAGAGAACGGACAACGTGGCGATGCGGGTCACTCTGCCCGCCGGCCTTGTGCGCCAGGGGCCCGGACGGGGCGGCGCTCGGAGCGCCGAAGCCATTTTGCAAGCAAACGTGGCAGGGTCCGGTGCAGGGTTTCCCCAAGGGGCCTTGCGCCGCAGGCGCGCGCGGCCCCCGATAATGCGCGCCATGGAAACCAAGTGGCTCGAGGATTTCGTCAGCCTCGCGGAAACGCGCAGCTTCAGCCGTTCAGCGCAATTGCGCCACGTGACCCAGCCGGCGTTCTCGCGCCGCATCCAGGCGCTGGAGGCCTGGGCCGGCACCGATCTGGTGGACCGCAGCTCCTACCCGACCCGGCTCACGCCCGCGGGCAAGACGCTCTACGAGGAAGCGCTGGAGATGCTGCAGGCCATGCAGAACACCCGCGCCATGCTGCGGGCCCACACCAGCGCCGGCAAGGACATGATCGAGTTCGCAGTGCCGCACACGCTGGCTTTCACGTTCTTTCCCGCCTGGCTGTCGAGCCTGCGCGAGCGTTTCGGGCCGGTCAAGAGCCGCCTCATCGCGCTCAACGTGCACGATGCCGTGCTGCGCCTGGTGGAGGGGGGGTGCGACCTGCTGATCGCCTACCACCATCCTTCGCAGCCCTTCCAGCTCGACGCCGACCGCTACGAAATGGTGACCCTGGGCCAGGAAATCCTCTCGCCCTATTCGCGCGCCAATGCCGACGGCCAGCCCCTGTTCAGCCTGCCGGGCCGCGCGGGCGAGCCGCTGCCCTACCTGGGGTATGCACCCGGGGCCTATCTGGGCCGCGTGACGGATTTGATCCTCAAGCAGTCGGGCACGGCCATCCACCTGGACCGCGTCTATGAAACCGACATGGCCGAGGGACTGAAGGCGATGGCGGTCGAGGGGCATGGGGTCGCCTTCCTGCCGCACAGCGCGGTCAAGAAGGAACTGCGCTCGCGCCGCCTGGTCAGTGCGGCGCCCCCGGGCGTGGAGGACCTGCAGATGGCGATGGAAGTGCGGGCCTACCGTGAAAAGCCGTCTGGCAAGGAACCCTCCAAGGGCATCGCCCAGTCGTTGTGGACTTACCTGCAGGCCCACAGTACGGACAAGCCCCTTTGACCGCAGGGTCAGGTTATGTGTCAAATGCATATTCCACCGTGCATTTGGCATTGGAAAGACCGTGTGACGGGACGTACATTCCGTCCCGGCGTCCGGAGCGAAGTGCACAAGCCTTCGCCCAACAGAGAGGCCCGGCCTGGCACGGTGTTTGCTCAGGTTAGAACTTACGAACTTTGAGACAAGCCATGAAAACATTCCATTGGAAGGCCGTATGGGGCGTTGCCGCCTTGTGCTGGGGCATGGCTGTCTCCGCGCAGGGGGTACTGGAGCGGGTCACCGCCGGAGGCAAGCTGGTGCTGGCCTACCGGGAATCCTCGGTGCCCTTTTCCTATGTGGACGCCGGCAAGCCCGTGGGCTATGCGGTGGAGCTGTGCCAGCGGATCGCCGAGGTCGTTCGCAAGAAGACCGGCCGCAAGGACATGGAAGTGGAATTCGTGCCGGTCACCTCGGCCAACCGCATGGAAACCATCGAGAAAGGCCGCGCCGACATGGAGTGCGGCTCCACCACCAACAATGCCGAACGCCGCCAGGTCGTGGCGTTCACCGTGCCCCACTTCATCACCGGCGCCCGCCTGCTGGTGCCGGCCCAGAGCAACGTGGACCGCATCGAAGACCTCAGCGGCAAGAAGCTCGTGTCCACCAAGGGCACCACGCCCTTGAAGGCGGTCCAGCAGATCAATCGCGAGCGGCTCCTGCAGATCAACATCGTCGAAGCCCCGGACCACGCCCGGGCCGTCGAGATGGTGGAAAAGGGCGAGGCCGATGCCTTCGCGATGGACGACGTGCTGCTCTACGGCCTGGCGTCCAACCGCCCCAATCCGGCCGCCTTGAAGGTGGTCGGCAAGTTCATCACCACCGAGCCCCTGGCGATCATGCTGCCCAAGAACGACCCTGCGTTCAAGAAGGTGGTGGACGACGAGATGCGCCGGCTGATCACCAGCCGCGAGATCTATCCCATCTACGACAAGTGGTTCGCCCAGCCCATACCGCCGTCCAACCGCGCGCTCAATCTTCCGGTGAGCTATCTCTTGCGGGATTTCTGGCGCTATCCCACCGATCAGGTTCCGTTTTGAGCGCCGTTTTTTAGCTGCGCTGACCCGATGTTCCGGGTATTCGGCATGGTGGCGAATTCCACTCCGTGCCAATATCTAGAATGATTGTTTCCGTTGTATCCGTAAGTTCTAAGGAGATCCTGATGAAGAAGCATTTGCTGGCAGTCGCCATCACCGCCCTGGCTGCAGGGAGCGCATTCGCGCAAGCCAATGACACGCTGGCCAAGATCAAGGCCTCCGGCACGATCACCGAAGGTGTGCGCGAATCCTCCGGCCTGTCGTACACCCTGGGTGACGGCAAGTACACGGGCTTCCACTACGACGTGTGCGCCAAGGTGATCGCCGACGTGCAAAAGCAGCTCGGCCTGGCCAAGCTGGACGTCAAGTACCAGCCCGTCACGTCGCAAAACCGCATCCCCCTGGTGCAAAACGGCACCGTGGACATCGAGTGCGGCTCCACCACCAACAACGCGGCCCGCCAGAAGGACGTCGCCTTCGCGGTCACGACCTATGTCGAAGAAGTGCGCATCGCCGTCAAGGCCGATTCGGGCATCACCGGCATCAAGGACCTGAACGGCAAGAACATCGCCACCACCACGGGCACCACCTCGGTGCAGACGCTGCGCAAGAACAAGCGCGCCGAAGGCCTGACGTTCAAGGAAGTGTTCGGCAAGGACCATTCCGACAGCTTCCTGCTGCTGGAATCCGGCCGCGCCGACGCCTTCATCATGGACGGCTCGATCCTGGCTTCCAACATCGCCAAGTCCAAGAGCCCCAACGATTTCAAGATCGTCGGCGAAGTGCTGAGCGTGGAACCCATCGCGATCATGATCCGCAAGGACGACCCCGCCTTCAAGAAGGCCGTGGACGACAGCATCAAGGCGCAGATCAAGTCCGGCGACATGGCCAAGCTGTACGACAAGTGGTTCCTGCAGCCCGTGCCTCCGAACAACGTGAAGATCGGCCTGCCGGTGAGCGAAGCGACGAAGGCCGCCTGGGCGAACCCCAACGACAAGCCCATGGAAGAGTACGCCACCAAGGACTGAGCGCCCGGCGCTCGCATGCGGCAAACGCCCACCTGACGGTGGGCGTTTGTTTGTTTCCCCGGCAGGGATGCCCGGGATGGGGCGCCAAGTTTGAAGACAACGAGATTTGAGAAGGATTTCCCATGGGATCAAATTGGGATTGGCAAGTCTTCCTGCAGGACCCAGGGGGTGAATACCCGACCTACCTCCAGTGGATGCTCTCTGCCTGGGGCTGGACGGTGTCGGTGGCCCTGCTGGCCCTGGTCATCGCGCTGGTGATGGGATCGATCGTCGGGACGCTGCGCACGCTGCCCGACAACAAGGTGCTGGTCGGCTTCGGCAATGCCTGGGTCGAGCTGTTCCGCAACATTCCGCTGCTGGTGCAGATTTTTCTGTGGTACCACGTGCTGCCGGCGATCTTTCCGGTGCTCAAGGGCGTCTCGGGCTTCATCCTCGTGGTGCTGGCGCTGGGCTTCTTCACTTCGGCGCGGATCGCCGAACAGGTGAGGGCGGGCATCCAGGCCCTGCCGCGCGGCCAGCGCTACGCGGGCATGGCCATGGGCTTCACCACCGTGCAGTACTACCGCTACGTGCTGCTGCCGATGGCATTTCGCATCATCATTCCGCCGCTCACGAGCGAGACGATGAACATCTTCAAGAACTCGTCCGTGGCCTTCGCCGTGTCGGTGGCCGAACTGACGATGTTCGCGATGCAGGCGCAGGAAGAGACCTCGCGCGGCATCGAAATCTACCTGGCCGTGACGGGCCTGTACGTGATCTCGGCCTTCGCCATCAACCGCATCATGGCCTTCATCGAAAAGCGCACGCGCGTTCCCGGCCTGATCGTGTCCGGCGGCACGGGGGGAGGCCACTGACATGATGAATCTCGACCTTTCCTTCTACAGCTGGGACATCATCAGCAAGTTCGTCGTCAAGGGCTTTTACTTCAGCATCATGCTGACGCTGATCGCCACGGTCGGCGGCATCCTGCTGGGCACCGTGCTGGCGCTGATGCGCCTGTCGGGCAAGAAGTGGCTGGATGCGCCAGCCACGTTCTACGTCAACGGCATGCGCAGCATCCCGCTGGTGATGGTGATCCTGTGGTTCTTCCTGCTGGTGCCGGCTTCGTTCTACGCGGCCCTGCCCGGCGGAATCGGCACGAGCTACCGCTCGGAGCTGTCGGCCATCATCACCTTCATCGCCTTCGAGGCCGCGTACTTCAGCGAGATCATGCGGGCCGGCATCCAGTCGATCTCCCGCGGACAGGTGTTCGCGGGCCAGGCGCTCGGGATGACCTACGGCCAGAACATGAAGCTCGTGATCCTGCCGCAGGCGTTCCGCAACATGCTGCCCGTGCTGCTCACGCAGACCATCATCCTGTTCCAGGACACTTCGCTGGTCTACGCCATCGGTGCCTACGACATGCTCAAGGGCTTCGAGACGGCGGGCAAGAACTACGGGCGGCCGATCGAGGCCTACCTGCTGGCAGCCGTCGTGTACTTCGCGATGTGCTTCGCACTGTCCTGGGTCGTCAAGCGCCTGCACCGGAAAATCGCCATCATCCGCTGAGCGGAAAGAGTGAGGAAATAGCAATGATTGAAATGAAGAATGTCTCGAAGTGGTACGGCAGCTTCCAGGTGCTGACCGACTGCTCCACTTCCATCCAGAAGGGCGAAGTCGTGGTGGTGTGCGGCCCTTCGGGCTCCGGCAAGTCCACGCTGATCAAGACCATCAACGCGCTCGAGCCCTTCCAGAAGGGCGAGATCTTCGTGGACGGCATCGCCGTGCACGATCCCAAGACCAACCTGCCCAAGCTGCGCAGCCGCGTGGGCATGGTGTTCCAGCACTTCGAACTGTTTCCCCACCTGTCGGTGACCGAGAACCTGACGATCGCGCAGGTCAAGGTGCTGGGCCGCGGCGCGGACGAGGCGAAGAAGCGCGGCCTCAAGATGCTGGACCGCGTGGGCCTGTCGGCGCACAAGGACAAGTTTCCCGGCCAGCTGTCGGGCGGCCAGCAGCAGCGCGTGGCGATCGCCCGTGCGCTGTCGATGGACCCCATCGTGATGCTGTTCGACGAACCCAC
>NZ_BAAJYS010000033.1:0-25944 GCF_057543315.1 Acidovorax sp. KPB24-07 | reverse complement strand
GCCACCGGCACGGCGGGTGCGACCGGGGCCACCGGCCCTGCGGGCACTGGCGGGGCGGTGAGCGCGGTGTCGATGGCCGCGCACAACACGGCCGGCTCCACCATCGCCGTCCTGCTGGGGGGCACCAATGTGCCGATGCCGCAGGCGCAGAACCTCGGCGGTGGCTTTGTCGCCAATGGTTCCAGCGACGTCTTCACGGTGCCCACCACGGGCCGCTACCGCGTGAAATACGCCATGCGCACCACCGCCGCCACCCTGGCGAGCGCCCGGGTGCTGATCAATGGCGCTTCTTACCCGGCCTTGACCGAGGTGCCCAGCATGTCGACGAACCGGTATCTCGGCGAGACCATCGTGACGCTGATCGCGGGCTCCACCTTGCAGGCCCAGTTCTATGGGATGTTGGGCTCGGTGACCTTGGACGGCGGGGCGGGCGCGACCCTGATCGTCGAGCAGATGGACTGACCCCATCCGATGGGCGCACGGGCGGGCACCGGGCCCACCGCTTCGCTAGCGGGCGGGCAGAATATCCGCCACCCGTTCGGCGGGCCGGCACAGGCGCACCCCCCGCGGCGATACCACGATGGGTCGGTTGATGAGTGCGGGGTGGGCTGCCATGGCATCGAGCAGCCGGGTGTCGTCCAGGGCCGGATCGGCGAGGCCCAGTTCGGCATGCAGCGGGTGCTTCTCGCGCAGCATGTCGCGCGCCGGCACGCCTGCCCGCGTGACCAGCCATGCCAGCATGGCGCGCGAAGGCGGGGTCTTCAGGTACTCGACCACATGCGGCTCGATGCCGCTCGCACGGATCAGCGCCAGCACGTTGCGCGAGGTGCCGCATTCCGGGTTGTGATAGATGACGACGTCGGGTTCGAAGGCGCGGTCGGGCAGGGCAGGGGAGGTCACAGGCGGGGCTTTCGGCAAGGGGACTTGGCGCAGCAATGGCGCGGCACTCGGAAGGGGCGCGTGCGTGGGTGGCGAGCCCGTCATTTTCCGATCGTGGCGTCCTGCGCCGCGCCGGTGGCCGAGCGCAGGCGGTTGGGCGCCAGGGCACCGGCCGAGTCCAGGATGGGATAGGCGATCGAGCAGATGTGCGAGTTGATGCGCTTGAGTTCGCTGATCAGGTCGATGTGCAGCGAGCTGGTTTCCATGCTCTGCACCGTCTTGTCCGCCAGGCGCACCAGGTGGGTGGCGGCGTAGGCGCGCTCCAGGTCGCGAAAGCGCGCCTTTTCTTCGAGCAGCTTCTGCGCGTCGCGCACCGTGCCGTTGAGGAACACGCTCATTCCCAGGCGCAGGTTGTTGATCAGGCGCTCGTGCAGCTCCGTGATCTCGGCCATGCCGGCGTCGGAGAACTGGCGGCCCTTCTTGATCTTCTTGTCTTCGATGTCCAGCAACACGCGTTCGATGATGTCGCCGATCTGCTCCATGTTGATGGTGAAGCTGATGATGTCGGTCCAGCGCCGGCTCTCGTCCTCGCCCAGCGCCTCGCGGGAAATCTTGGTCAGGTAGTACTTGATGGACGAATACAGCTCGTCCACCTCGTCATCCATTTTGCGCAGGCGTTCGGCCAGTTGCACATCATTTTTCTTGATCACATCGAGCACGCCCAGCAGCATGGTCTCCACCACGTCGGCCTGGTGCAGCGCCTCGCGGGCGGCGCAGGAAATGGCGAGCGACGGGGTGGACAGGGCCGAGGGGTCCAGGTGGTGGGGCCGCAGGCTCTGCGCGCCCACGGGCTTGGGCAGCAGACGTGTCACCCAGGTGGCCACCCATTGCGTGAACGCGATGAACCCCAGGCTGATGACCACGTTGAAGCCCAGATGGAACAGCACCACGCCCTGCGCGGTACCTGGCATGTGGGGCTGCACATAGCGCAGCCACAGCCCCGCGAACGGGGCCACCAGCGCCACGCCCATCAGCTTGAAGACGAGGTTGCCCACGGTCACCTGCCGTACCTCCACGGCCGATTTGGCGGTGGTCAGCACGGCCAGCAGGCCGCTGCCCAGGTTGGCCCCCAGCACCAGGCCCAGGGCCACGTCCAGCGGCACCACGTGCGAGGCCGCCATGGCCGAGATGAGCAGCACGATGGCCAGGCTGGAGTACGCGATCACGGCCAGCACCGCGCCCATGACGATCTCCATCACGATGTCGCTGTTGAGCGAGCCGAGCATGGCCTTGATGATGGGAGAGGCCAGCATGGGGCCGCTGGCCTGCACGACCATTTCGAGCGCCAGCAGCATCAGCCCCAGCCCGATGAGCACGCGCCCCACGCGCCCGGCCGAGCTGGACTGGCGGGTGATGAACAACACCACGCCCACGAAGATGAAGAGGGGGGACAGCCACGA
The DNA here is from genome assembly GCF_057543315.1 of Acidovorax sp. KPB24-07. Lineage (NCBI taxonomy): Bacteria > Pseudomonadati > Pseudomonadota > Betaproteobacteria > Burkholderiales > Comamonadaceae > Acidovorax > Acidovorax sp. KPB24-07. The sequence goes on along the minus strand of NZ_BAAJYS010000033.1, from coordinate 23,605 downwards.
CAGGTCGGTGGAGAACAGCACCGACATGAGGGCGGTTCCCACGTCGGCCCCGCGCATCACCGCCAGCGCGGCGGGCAGGGTGATGAGCCCCTGGCCCACGAACGACGAGGTCATGAGCGAGGTGGCCGTGCTGGACTGCACCAGGGCCGTCACGCCGATGCCCGACAGTGCTGCCGTGAAGCGGTTGCCCATGCTGCGGGCGAGCATGGTGCGCAGGTTGGCGCCGAACACACGCAGCACGCCCGTGCGCACCAGGTGGGTGCCCCAGACCAGCAGTGCCACGGCGGCCAGCAGATTCAACAGGTGCTTCATGAAAGGGATCGGATGCTTCACCCGGGGGCGGGGCACAGGGCTCCTGGCCTGCCTGCCGTTCCGGGAGTGACAGCATACTCCTGAATCCATAGCAGCCCGCCAGCAACCACGGGCCTGGGCGGGTCGGATCGGTGTGCCGGGTGGCCTGGATGGCACGGTATGGCCCGGGTTTCGCGCGCCGGGCAAGGGCTTCGGGCGCTGCGGCGCGGTGGGTCAGGCCCATTCCTACCCTCGGCCCTTCCATTAAAGCATTCAAGGGAGAAGCCATGGTCCACCTCAAAGAAATCACGTCTCCGCCGCGCGTTGCCCGCTCCGTTGAGGAGCGCATCCCGGAGCGCGCACCGCAACGCAGGTCCAATTCCATGTCCGCAGCGACACTGGGCTTGCAGGGCAGAGCGCTGGCCCTGCAAACCAAACCCGAGGATTCGGGGCCGCCGCCCACCCGCCGTCCCCCTCCGCCGAAACTTTCCCGACCAGCCGGGGTGCGTCACCGCGAACCGGCCGTATCCGGCACCGCTGCGTCAGCCTCGGCGACCCGTGCGGCGGCGCTTGCCGAGGCGCGTGCCGGCAAGGCCAAGGCTGTCGCCGTCGCCTCTACAGGCCGCTCGGGCCCTCCGCCCGTGGAAAATACCGACGCATGGCGCGACCTCGCAGCCGCAGGGATTCTGAGGATGCAGGGGTATGTCGGCCAACCAGAAAAGTCAGTGGCCGAAAACCCGGCGGCAATGCAGATCCGGATCAAGCGTCTGCAAAGCATGGCGAGCCTCAAAGCCGATTCGCTGCGTTTTCAATCGGAAATGCGCAAGCAGATGAACGGCTTGGACGGGAGCGCGACGCCGGAGAGCTACAAAAAATGGGTGCAGGCTGCATCGGTGAACCTGGAAGCGGTGTTCCAGACAGCGGAGGCTGCGGCGCGCGAGATGCATGCGCGGCTGGAGGTAGAACCTGAATCGGACGCTGACTCCGATACGGACGTCTTCATGGACGCGCGGTCGGATTGGGACGCGGATCTGGAAACGCACACGGAAGCAGAAACAGAAGCGAATGAAAGTGTACAGATCGACGTGGAGGCGAACGTGGCGTCCACCCAGTCGGAATCTCCGAAATCGGTTGCCAGCCCCCGTGACGGTGCATTGATCGCATCGACCCTGCCGGTGGCCAGCGCTTCTTCGACCGAGGGCTCCGCGCCAGCTTCCCCCACACATGTTGCCAGCACGGCGGCTGCCGAATCAGCCGCCGCGCTGGCACAGAGAGCGGCAGACGAAAAGCGCCACGAAATGGCGCAGGCCCTGTTGTCGCTCCGCACCATGAACATGAGATATCACGTCAGTGGCGTGCTGGAACTGCTCGGAAACGTCCAGGCGATGGGTAGAAAGATCCAAAACCTGGAGCAGGTGCTGGCGACTAAAGATGAACTGCTTCAAGGCCATGGCGATCTGGTGGAACAACTGGCCGACGAAACGCTGAGCGCCCGGCTGGATCCTCGGCAGCTCAAGCAGTGGCGCGATGCGGCGGCCATGAACCCTGGAGCGAAATTCAGTGAACTGGCGGCATCGATCAGCGACATCAAAGCCCGCATGCGCAACGGTGTGGAGCATCTGACCAGGATCGAGGGCTACTTCATGGAAGAGATTTTTCCGAGGAGCCGATGAGCGAAGCCGTGCCGAGCGGCGCCATCGCGGCGAATGGGTTTCGGTGGACGAGATCCTCAATCGATGAGTTGCCCCGCCTCATGGAACGGATACGGCCCGGGATATGTCCCGCTGGCCGCGATGTGGCTGACAAGCCGCCCGTCCTGCGGCAGCGCATGCACCGCAAAGCCCGCCGGCTCCAGCGTCCAGGCCGAGGCGGCGTCGGGCGCCAGGTCCAAGCACACCTGGTGCGCGGGCGATGGCACGGTCGCTGCCAGCGTGCCGCCGAAGCGCACCTGGATGGCGCGGTGCAGGTGGCCGCAGACCACCCGCTCCACGTTGGCGTGCCGCGCCACGATGGCCTCCAGCGCTTCGGCGCCTTCCAGCAGGCCGATGGCGTCCATGTGGCCGATGAGCGTGCGAAACGGCGGGTGGTGCATGGCGATCACCACGGGCCTGCCGCGGTGCGCTTCCAGTTGGCGCTCCAGCCAGGCGAGCCGTGCCTCGCACAGGCCGCCTTCGCTGGCGCCGGGCACCACGGTATCGAGCGCGATGAGCTGCAGCCCGCCCACCGGCACGCTGTATTGCACGAAGCCTTCCTCGCCCAGGTAGGCGTGCTCGGGAAAGCTGGCGCGCAGTTGCTCGCGGTCGTCGTGGTTGCCGGGCAGCAGGTAGAGCGGCATGGCCCCGAGCGGCGCCAGCAGGTCGCGCAGGTGGCCGTATTCCGCAGGCCGGCCGAAGTCGGTCAGGTCGCCGGTGACCACGACGGCATCCGGGCGCTGCGGCATGCGCAGCACCGTGTCCACAGCCTGGCGCAGGTAGGGAGCGGTGTCCAGCCGGCCATAGGCCAGTCGGCCGGGCTCGCGGATGTGCAGGTCGGAGAGCTGCAGGAGCAGGGTGGTGGTGTTCATGCGGGTCATGCGCTGAGGCTTTCGGTGACGGACAGCAGGCGGTGCGTGGCGATGCGAAAGCCTACCCGCTCGCCTTCGCGCGCGGGATGGTCGCGGTGCACATCGGCCAGGAGGGGCGCATGCCCCGAAACGGCCAGCGTGAGCTGCACGCGGTCGCCCAGGAAACTGCGGCGCGTCACGGCGGCGCTGCCCCAGTCGGGCAGGGTCGGGCCCACCTCGACGTCCTCGGGGCGCACGAGCAGCGCGTCGGCCGGAGCCGAAGGGGCGTCGCAGGCCTGCAGCGCCGTGAGGTGCGGCAGTCCCCGCGCTGCGCTGGGGTCCACAGCCGGCACGATGCGGTTCACCCGGCCCAGGAAGGTGGCGACGAACGGGTGGCTGGGCGCGCGGTAGAGCGCCTCGCCGTCGCCCACCTGCACGATGCGGCCCGCATGCATCACGGCCAGGCGGTCGGCAATGGCCAGGGCTTCCTGCTGGTCGTGGGTGACGTGGATCGCCGTGATGTGCAGGCGGCGCAGCAGGTCGGCCAGTTCGTCGCGCAGCGATTCCTTGAGCTTGGCATCCAGTGCGGTGAGCGGCTCGTCCAGCAGCAGCACGCGCGGGCGCGCGGCCACGGCGCGGGCCAGGGCCACCCGTTGGCGCTGGCCGCCGGAGAGTTCGGCCGGGCGTTTTTTCTCCAGGCCGCCCAGGCGCACCAGATCGACGAGTTCGCCCACGGTGCGGCGGCGCTCGCTTTCGGCCACCCCGCGGATCTTGAGGCCATAGCCAATGTTGGCCTGCACCGTCATTTGCGGAAAGAGCGCGTAGTGCTGGAACACCATGCCCACGCCGCGCTGCTCGATCGGCATGCGGGTCACGTCGGTGCTCCCGAAAGCGATGCGGCTGCCCGCATCGGGGGCCTCCAGCCCGGCGATCAGGCGCAGCAGCGTGGTCTTGCCGCAGCCCGACGGTCCGAGCAGGGCCATGACCTCACCGGGCTCCACGGTCAGGTCGGTGGGCTGCAGGCCGCGGGTGCCGTCGGCATAGGTTTTGGCGCACTGGACCACGTCCACGCGCGTGCGTTCAAGTTCCATGGTGTTTCTCGATGAAGGTGCCGATGGCCTGCAGGCCCCACAGCACGGGAAGGATGACGATCAGAAAGACCAGCGTGTAGGCCGAGCCGATTTCGATGCGCATCGAGGCATAGCTGTCGGCCAGCCCCACGGGCAGCGTGCGGGTGAGCGGGGTGTGCAGCATCCAGGTGAGATTGAATTCGCCCACCGAGAGCGTGAACACCATCAGGCTGCCCGCCACGATGGCCGGCAGCACGGCCGGCACCAGCACGCCCAGAAAGCGCTGCGCGAAGCTGGCGCCGAGCGCGCGCGCGGCCTCTTCGAGCGAGCGCAGTTCGTTCTTCTGGAATGCCGATCCCACGGTGCGCACCATGAAGGGCAGCGTGAACACCATGTGCCCCACCAGGATGAAGGCGAAGCTCTGGCGAAAGCCCGAAAGCTGCCCGTAGGCCAGGATGAGCGCCAGCGCGCTGGCCAGGCCCGGCACGGCGACGGGCAGGGTGAGCAGTTCTTCGAACAGCCGGGCCCAGCGGGAGCGGCTGCGCGCCAGGGCATAGGCGCAGGGCACGCCCAGCAACAGGTTGCCCAGCACGCACAGCAGCGCCAGCACCAGGGACCAGCCCACCGTGCCGCCGTAGTTCTCCCACACCTCGCCCAGCCAGCGCAGCGTGAGCCCGCTTTTCAGGCCCACGCTGTAGTTGTGGACCAGACCGGCCACCACCGAGAGGGCGATGGGCGCGATCATGAACAGCGCGACCAGGGCGGTCAGCGCCATCAGCAGCGCCGGGGCCTGTCTTGCGTTTCGCATGGTTTCGGCTCCTTCAGAAAGCGGTGGTGCCGGACACGCGGCGCGACACCCACAGCACCATCCAGGTGATCAGCCCGAGCGTGATCGAAAGGCTGGCCGCCAGCGCGAAGTTGGCATAGTTGGTGAACTCGTTGTAGATGGTGATGGGCAGCACCTCGAACTTGGCCGACAGCGTGAACGCCGTGCCGAACGCGCCCATGGCCGTGGCGAAGACGATCGCGCCGCAGGCCAGCGTCGTGGCCGCCAGTTCGGGCACCCACACATCGCGCGCCACGCGCCAGCGCGAGGCACCCAGGGAGCGGGCCGCTTCTTCCAGCTGCGCATCCATGCTGCCGGCCGCCGCCGTGTAGGTGGCGATGGCCCGTGGCAGCGAGAAATACAGATACGCCAGGAACAGGCCGGTGAGCCCATAGGCGAACGTGGTGCGGCCGGCGCCCAGCGCCTCCGACAGGTCGGCCACCAGCCCCTGCCGCCCGCCCAGCAGGATCATGAAAAAGCCCACGATCACGCCGGGGAACGACAGCGGCAGCGTCAGCAGCGACAGCAGCAGCGCACGGCCATGAAAGCGCTGGCGCGCCAGCGTGATGCCCACCAGCGCACCCAGCACCAGCGTGGCCAGCGTGACGGCGAGCGACAGTCCCAGCGTCTGCAGCAGGCTCTGCAGGTAGCGCGCATGGGTCAGCACCGCGAAGTAGGTGTCCCAGCCCTTGCCCGCCGGCAAGGCCAGCAGCAGGGCGACGGGCAGCAGCCAGAACGCCGCGAAGAACGCCACGGCAGGCGCGGCGCACGCCAGCAGCACCGGGCGCGAGGGAGCGGAACCACCGTGGCGCATGGCGTTACTGCACTTCCTTCAGATAGCGGTCGGAGAACGCCTTTTGCGCAGCCGCCATGCGGCCGTAGTCCACGGTCTTGGCGCGCGCGTAGTCGCTGGCCGGCAGGAAGCGGGCCTGCACTTCCTTGGGCATGGCATTGGCGCGCACCGGGCGCAGGTAGGCGTTGGCCCACAGCGCCTGGCCTTCGTCGGACAGCACGAAGTCCAGCACCTTCCTGGCGTCTGCCGCATGCGGGGCATTGGCCACCAGGCTCATCACGTAAGGCACGACCACGGTGCCTTCCGCAGGGATGACGAACTGCACGTTGGCCTGGTCCTTGTACTTGGCGCGGTAGGCGTTGAAGTCGTAGTCCAGCAAGATGGCGATCTCACCCGACAGTACGCGGGCGTAGGCCGTCTGCTTGGGCACGATGGGCTCGTTCTTCTGCAGTGCCTTGAAGTAGTCGATGCCGGGGGCGAAGTTGTCCATGGAGCCGCCGCGCGCCTGGTTGACTGCCACCGCACCCACATAGCCCACGAAGGCCGAGGCCGGATCGAGGTAGCCGATCAGGCCCTTGTAGTCGGGCTTGAGCAGGTCGGCCCACGATTGCGGCACCGGCTTGCCCTTGAGCGCATCGACGTTCACCATGAAGCCGAGCGTGCCCGAGTGGATGGTGAACCAATGGCCCGCCGGGTCCTTGAGGCCTTCCGGAATGTCCTTCCAGCCGGCGGGCTGGTAGGTGCCCACGACGCCGTCTTTCTGCGCCTGGATGGCGAACGTCACGCCGAGGTAGGTCACGTCGGCCACGGGGCTTGCGCGCTCGGCCACCATCTGGGCAAGGGCCTGGCCGGAGTTCTTGTTGTCCGGCGGAACGGTCACGCCCGTGCGGGCCTTGATGGCCTTGAGCTGGCTGCCCCAGTCGGCCCATTCGGGCGGGCAGTTGTAGCAAATGGCGGTTTGCGCCATCGCGGCGGCGCCGGAGGCCAGGCCGAACGCCAGCACGGTGGTGCGGATCAGGGTTTGCAAGGTGTGTTTCATCGAGGGCTCCAGAAAAGCAGAACGAAGGAAGGGATGGGTTGGGGGAGTGGGTTGCAGGATCTGTCGGTCAGGCGCCTGCGCAGGATTCGCCGGCACGGAAGCGATGGGGCAGCGTCAGGCTGGCCTGTGGCGTCAGCGGCGCATCGGCGGCCATGGCCTGTATCAGCAGCTCCACGCTGCAGCGGCCGATGTCCGCATTGGGCTGGGCCACGGTGCTCAGCACGGGGGTCAGGTCCTGCCCCAGCGCGATGCCGTCGAAGCCCACCACGCTGAGATCGCGCGGCACGGCGAGGCCCGCCTGGCGGGCGGCCCGCAGGCAGCGGATCGCAATCAGGTCGTTGGAGCAGACCAGGGCGGTCGGGCGCTCGGCCCCGCGCAGCCACTGCGCCACGTCCTCCACCGCGGTTTCCACGAACGGCACTTCGACCACCGGCGCCTGCGTCAGCCCGGCAGCGGCCATGCCGCGTCGAAAGCCGCGGCAGCGCTGCTGTGCGCGGTCCGATGCGGCCAACTGGCCGCTCACCATGGCGATGCGCCGGTGCCCCAGGGCCACCAGCCGTGCCACCAGGTCGCCACGGCGCCTTCGCTGTCCACCGAGACGCAGGGGTGGCCGGGGTGCCGGTTGTAGGCCAGCACGTAGGGCAGGGCGGATGCCGCCAGGCGTGCGAGCGCCGTGGAGGACTCGGGCTGAGAGACCACGAGGATCATGCCGTCCACGTCGCCCGCCAGCAGCAGATTCACGGCGCGCTCTTCCTGCGCGATCACGTAGTCGGTGGTGAATGGCAGGATGGCATAGCCCGCCAGCGCCGCGGCGCGCGCGATGCCTTCGAGGCATTCCGCGAACACGGGATTGAGCAGCGTGGGCAACACCACCCCGATGACGCGGCTGCGCTGCGTGCGCAGGGTGCGGGCACTGGCGTTGGGCGCGTAGCCCAGGCGCTCGGCCACGCCGAGCACGAGGTCGCGCGTGGTGGGGGTGACCTTGTCCGGCAGATTGAACGCGCGGGACACGGTGGCGACCGAAACCCCGGCTTCGCGGGCGACGTCCTGGATGGTCATGGGAATGGGATGGGGCTGCAAAAGGCCATGTAATCGATTTCATGGCATTGGAATGGGGCGGCGTGACGGCGTGATGACAGTCGCGCGCGGTGGGAGCAAAGTCCGAGGGTTCGTCCGCCAACGGGTGTCTTCGCGGCCCGCATGGACGCAGGGCGATGTCGTGCTTAACCTGTGTGTTCCAGTTCGGCATGAGGCGGACTCGGATGGTCGAAGGACGCATGCCCTTGTCCGGCGCCTGCGGCCTGTCCCTTTCAAACCGGGCGCCAGAATCGAGGAGCCGACTTATGGTGTCACCGCTTTCATCCCGGGGCCGTCCGCCTGCCGCGCTGGCCCCCAGTCCAGGTGTTGGACCCCCTTCCACTGGTCGAGACTCCGCCTGCGGGTGCGCGGTAGCTGTCCACGGACTGCATTCGCGTAAAGCCGCCGGTATCGCCGTAATAGAAGGCCTGCTTCGCCCCCGCCAAACCCTGTCCCCCGCAGTGGACCGGCAGTTGCGCGGCTATGTCATGGCACGGGCCATCGATGGCCGGCATGTGGAAGGGCCTGACCTTACGCGCCTGCGCAACGCCACCGCCACGGTCGAGCAGGTCCGAGCGCTGTTGCCGAGCGGTCGCGGCAACGTCAAAGACGACATTGCGCGATTCGGTCACGAAAGCTCCAGGAGGGTCGAAGCGGGCCGGCTTGTGAAGAACATGCTGGTGGAGCACGGCCTGCCGCGAGTTGTGGCCTACGCTGCCGGAGGAATTCTGGCCCAGGCCGGCAATTGTGCAGAGTTCGCTGCCTTGACCATCATGCTGCATGTCCCTCTGTTGAAAGAAGCCAGCTCAGGCACCGACAAGGGGGAGTTCATTTACCTCGTGAAGTCGCAGTGGATCGACCACGACTGGGCAGAGCTGAGGGACGGGCGGGGGCCGGATTACCACATGATATTGGACCCTTGGCTTCGCGGACCCGCAGTCTTTTCTGCAGACAGCCAATGGGCAGGTGATGCCGGCGACTTCACCCTGAGCCTGGAGCACGGCCATGCCTCGGGCTTGAAAGACAGGGCTGAAATGGAGACGGCTTTGACCGGGAACTCGCCATCTCTGCTGGCCCGCTTCGACCAGGGCTTGCGCGAGGTCGGACCCACGATGCGCTACGCGCCACACACGGTCTTTCCTTCCATGGCGGTGGTGGGCCGGGGGTTCGAGCGGCGAGTGCAACTCAAGCTACAGGCCACCATCGATGTTGCCAAGGCCCGCGTTCCTTCTGAAGTGCGTGCCTTGAATCCCAACCTTCGGCGGACCCAGCGCGCTCTGCTCAATGAGGTGCTGGCCGTGGGCGTCGCGCGGCAGATGGACGTCAGCGCAGGCATACGAAGCGCAACGCAGGAAGTGCCCGGGTTGCTGGATGCCGCCAGACGGCTGCGTGACAAAGGCGCCTGACGCTTGCCGCAGCCAGCGTGTTGCTGGGCAGGGCGCGCTGTCGGCGCCCGGTCTTCAGGACGAGCGCTTCACCCGCAGCAGTTCATCCAGGATCAGGCAGGCCGCTCCCACCGTGATGGCCGAGTCCGCTAGGTTGAAGGCCGGAAAGTGCCAGCCCCGCGCGTGGAAGTCCAGAAAGTCCACCACGTAGCCGTGCATCATGCGGTCCACCACGTTGCCCACGGCGCCGCCCAGGATGCTGGACAGCGCGAAGCAAAACAGCTTCTGCCCGGGATGGGCGCGCAACTGCCACACGATGAACAGCGTGGCCGCCACGCCGATGCCCGTGAACACCCAGCGCTGCCAGCCGCCCGCATCCGCCAGGAAGGAGAACGCCGCACCCGTGTTGTGCGCACGCACGATGTTGAAGAAGCCGGTGATGTAGGTGGCATCGCCCAGCCGGTAGTAGCCCAGGATCAACGTCTTGGTGAACTGGTCTGCGATCAGGATCAGCAGTGCCCAGACGAGCCAGGGCCACATCTTGCCGCCCGTGGAAGATGAAGACGAATAGCTGCTGCGGGCCATCACGCGTGCTCCCGCGCTTCGCCGGCGCCATACAGGTTGCTGGTGCAGCGGCCGCACAGCGTCGGGTGGGCCGGGTCCTGGGCCACATCGCTGCGGTAGTGCCAGCAACGCTCGCACTTGGTGTCAGTACTGGCCTGCACGCTGATCCGCAGCGCATCGCCCGCCACCAGTTCGATCGCGGACGTGATGAAGACGAACTTCAGGTCGTCGCCCAGGCTGGCGAGCAGCGCGTGGTCTTCGGGGGCGGCGGTCAGGGTGACCGTCGCCTGCAGCGACGAGCCCACCTGGCCGGCCGCGCGCAGCGCCTCGATTTCCTTGTTCACCGCATCGCGGATGGCGCGCAGGCGGGCCCACTTGGCCAGCAGCCCTTCGTCGGCGCCCGCGATAGCGCCATAGGTTTCCAGGAAGATCGATTCGGAGGTGCCGAACACCTTCCACGCCTCTTCCGCCGTGAACGACAGGAAGGGCGCCATCCAGCGCAGCATGGCGTGCGTGATCTGGTAGAGCGCGGTCTGGGCGCTGCGGCGTGCCAGGCTCTTGGGCGCTGTGGTGTACAGGCGGTCCTTGAGCACGTCGAGGTAGAAGCCGCCCAGGTCTTCCGAGCAGTACAGCTGCAGCTTGGCCACCACGGGATGGAACTCGTACACCTGGTAGTGGGCCAGCACTTCGGCCTGGAATTCGGCGGCCCGCGTGAGCGCATAGCGGTCGATCTCCAGCATCTGGTCGAACGGCACGGCGTCGGCCTTCGGATCGAAGTCGCTCACGTTGGCCAGCAGGAAGCGCAGCGTGTTGCGGATGCGGCGGTAGGCGTCCACCACGCGCGCCAGGATCTTGTCGTCGCCCGCGATGTCGCCCGAGTAGTCGCTGGCGGCCACCCACAGGCGGATGATCTCGGCGCCGAGCTTCTTGTTGATCTCCTGCGGGTCGATGCCGTTGCCCAGCGACTTGCTCATCTTGCGGCCCTGGCTGTCCACGGTGAAGCCGTGGGTCAGCAGGCCCTTGTAGGGCGCGCGGCCCTCCAGCGCGCTCGCCAGCAGCAGCGAGCTGTGGAACCAGCCGCGGTGCTGGTCGTGGCCTTCGAGGTACAGGTCGGCCTCGGGGCCGGTGTCGTGGTGCACGTTCGGGTGCGTGCCGCGCAGCACGTGGAAGAAGGTGGAACCGGAGTCGAACCACACCTCCAGGATGTCGGTGCTCTTGGTGTAGCAGGCGGCGTCCTCGGCGCCCAGGATGTCTTCGGGCGTCACGCGGCTCCAGGCCTCGATGCCGCCCTTCTCGACGATATCGGCCGCCTGGTCCATGATCTCCATGGTGCGCGGATGCAGCTCGCCCGAGTCCTTGTGCAGGAAGAACGGGATCGGCACGCCCCAGCTGCGCTGGCGCGAGATGCACCAGTCGGGCCGGTTGGCGATCATGTCATGCAGGCGGGCCTTGCCGTTCTCGGGGTAGAAACTGGTGTGCTCGATGGCTTCCAGCGCCGTCTGGCGCAGGGTCTTGGGCGCCTTGTCCTTCGTGAACACGCCTTCGCCTTCGTCCATGCGAATGAACCATTGCGCGGCGGCTCGGTAGATCACGGGGGTCTTGTGGCGCCAGCAGTGCGGGTAGCTGTGGGTGATGTCCTTGGTGGCCATCAGGCGGCCAGCGTTGCGCAGCGCCTCGATGACGACCGGCACGGCCTTCCAGATGTGCTGGCCGCCGAACAGGGGGAAGTCGGCCGCGTAGGTGCCGTTGCCCTGCACGGGGTTCAGGATGTCGTCCAGCGCCAGGCCGTGCGCGCGGCAGGAGTTGAAATCCTCCAGGCCGTAGGCGGGAGAGGAGTGCACGATGCCGGTGCCGTCGTCGGCCGTGGCGTAGTCGGCCAGGTACACGGGCGACAGGCGCCGGTAGCCATGGCTGCCGTCTTCGCTTTTCACGTCGTAGAGCGGGTGTTCGAACTCCAGCCCGCCGAGCTTTTCGCCCAGCGCCGTGGCGAGCACCTGGCCGGTGAGGCCGTAGCGGGCCATGCAGTCTTCCACCAGCGATTCGGCCAGCACCAGCAGGCCGCGCTCGGTGTCCACCAGCGCATAGGTGATTTCGGGGTTCAGGTTCAGCGCCTGGTTGGCGGGGATGGTCCAGGCGGTGGTGGTCCAGATCACCACGAAGGCATCTTTCTGCAAAGCGCTCAATCCGAAGGCGGCGGCCAGCTTCGCGGGCTCGTGCGCCTTGAAGGCCACGTCCAGCGTGGTGCTCTTCTTGTCTTGGTACTCGATCTCGAACTCGGCCAGGGATGAGCCGCAGTCGAAGCACCAGTACACGGGCTTCAGGCCCCGGTACACGAAGCCGCGCTCCATCACGCGCTTGAACGCCCGGATTTCGCCTGCTTCGTTGGCGAAGTTCATCGTCTTGTAGGGGTTGTCCCATTCACCCAGTACGCCCAGGCGCTGGAAGTCGCCCATTTGCTGGGCGATCTGCTCGGTGGCATAGGCGCGGCTCTTGGCCTGCATGTCGTCGCGGCTCAGGTTGCGGCCGTGCTTTTTCTCGATGGCGTTCTCGATCGGTAGGCCGTGGCAATCCCAGCCAGGCACGTACAGCGCGTCGAAGCCTTCGAGCTGGCGCGCCTTGGTGATCATGTCCTTCAGGATCTTGTTCACCGCATGGCCCATGTGGATCTGGCCGTTGGCGTAGGGCGGGCCGTCGTGCAGGATGAACTTCGGTGCGCCGCAGCGGGCGTCGCGCAGCTTCTTGTAGATGCCTTTTTCGTCCCATTCCTTCACCCAGCCCTGCTCGCGCTTGGGCAGGTCGCCGCGCATCGGGAAGGCGGTGTCGGGCAGGTTGAGCGTGGCGCGGTAGTCCGTGCCGGTGGAAGGGGTGGGGGTGGCGTTCGTGTTCTCGGACATGGCAAGACCTAAGGAGCGGGCCGTTCCGGGCCATGGCCTGGAACGCAGGAAGAGAAAGAAGATGAGGGGGCGGACGGGGCCGCAGGGCTGCGCTGCGGCACGGGGACCGTCAAATTCGGTCGCGCGTGGTCTGGCGACGGGTCTCGGCGTGCGTGGAGGCGGAGAAATACGCCCGCGCGTCATCGCAGTCCCTGGCGATGCCGCGGGTGAGGGCGTCGAAGCTGTCGTATTTCAGCTCGTCGTGCAGTTTGTGCAGGAGTTCCACGCGGGCGATTTTACCGTACGCCCCTTCGGCCCCCAGATCGCGGGGCCAGTCCAGGCAGTGGGTCTCCAGCAGCACGCGACCGCCGTTCACGTCCCGGGGATCGAGCGACGGGCGCACGCCCAGGTTGGCCACGCCCGGCAGGGGCTCGGCGGCCAGGCCGTGCACCCGCACCACGAAGATGCCGCCCGCAGCGGGCTTCCAGTGGGCAAAGCGCAGATTGAGCGTGCGAAAGCCGTCGCCGGCGCCCTCGCGGCTGGCGCCCAGCTCACGGCCGAGCTTGCGCCCGTGCACCACGTGGCCCGAGATGGCATAGGGCCGGCCCAGCAGCCGCGCGGCGTCTTCCATGCGGCCAGCGGCCAGGGCCTCGCGCACGGCCGAGCTCGATACCCGCAGGCCATGCACCTCGTAGCTGTTCATGCGGGCCACCTCGAAGCCTTGGCTGCGTCCGGCGCCGTCCAGCATGGCGTAGTCGCCCGCGCGCTGCGCGCCGAAGCGGAAATCGTCGCCCACCAGCACGTAGCGCGCGCCCAGGCCGCGCACCAGCACGTCCTCGATGAACGCCTGCGGCGGCTGGCTGGCCAGCCGTTCGTTGAAGGGCAGCACCACGGTCTGCTGCACGCCGCAGCGGCGCAGTTCGTCCAGCTTGTCGCGCAGGGTGCCGATGCGGGCGGGGGCCAGTTCGGGGCGCTGGCGGGCGCCGGCGAAATAGTCGCGCGGGTGGGGCTCGAACGTCAGCACGCAGCTGGGCACGCCGCGGTGGGCCGCCTCGTTGTTCAGCAGCGCCAGCATGGCCTGGTGCCCACGGTGCACGCCGTCGAAATTGCCGATGGTAAGGGCGCAGGCCGATGCAATGTCGGGGTGATGGAAGCCTCGAAAGATCTTCATCGGAGTGCTTTACTTTTGATAGCGCCGTGCGCAGGTGTATCAAGCGCTGGACGCCAATTTGTCATGAACGGAGTATATTGTGAGCCACAGGCCGGCCTTGGCACGCCGCCCGTGAGACATCAGCGTTCCGAATCCTTGTGTGCATCGTTGTTCCAGGAGGCGAGTTGTGAAGGTCTTGAAGTTGTCGGCCCAGGGGCTGCCCCAATCATGGATTTCGCTGGAACAGGCGGTCATTCACTATGCCGCGGGCGAGGTCCGCTGGGAATCCGGCGCGCAGATCGCCCGGTTCCGCGGCGGCCACAACGCCGTGACGGGCGAGCAGTCGGTCATCGGCGTCAACAGCATCATCGGCACCAAGGGCGTGCCGGCCATCAACCCGTTCAACCTCAAGCCCAGCCTGACCAACGGCAAGCTCTTCGCCCGCGACCGCAACGTCTGCGCGTATTGCGGCGGGCATTTCCACGAAGAAGACCTCACGCGCGAGCACATCGTGCCCTATGCGCGCCAGGGCGTGGACCACTGGATGAACGTGGTCACGGCCTGCCGCCCCTGCAACCACCGCAAGGGCCCGCGCACGCCCGAGCAGGCGCACATGCCGCTGCTCTACGCGCCCTACGTGCCCAGCCTGTGGGAGGACTTCATCCTGCGCAACCGCCGCATCCTGGCGGACCAGATGGAGTTTTTGATGGCGCATGTGCCCAAATCGTCCCGCCTGCTGGACTGATCGAAAAAAAGCGCCTGCTCAGGTACTTTCCCCGAGGGCTGGGGGCCGGGGCTGCGGGAATAATCCTGCCTCCTTTGTCACAACGCCCCCCGGGGGCCAGATCGGACCGTTTCCATGCGCATTGCTTCCCGCCGCCTGTTGCTGGCCGCCGCCGTTGCCGGCTTGCCCATCCTTCCCGTGTTCGCCCAGCAGGCCAAGGAAATCAAGGTCGGCTATGCGCTGGCGATCAACTCGCATTACGGCGCGGCTGCACAGGCCTGGGCCGACACGGTCGAGAAAGGCACCAGCGGCGCCTTCAAGTTCAAGCAGTTCCCCTCCAGCGCCCTGGGTGGCGAGCGCGAGCTGATCGAAGGCCTGCAGCTGGGCACCGTGGAGGCGGTGATCGTCTCCACCGGCGCCCTGAGCAACTTCGTGCCCGATGTGGGCGTGGTGGACATTCCCTTCCTGTTCCGCGACACGGCCCATGCCCGCGCGGTGCTGGACGGCCCGTTCGGCCAGGACCTGCTGGGCAAGTTCAAGGGCCGGGGCCTGATCGCCCTGGCCTGGGGCGAGCAGGGCTTTCGCCACCTGACCAACAACAAGCATCCGGTGAGCACGCCGGCAGACCTCAAGGGCCTCAAGATCCGCGTGACCGAGAACCCCGTGCACATCACGGCCTTCCGCACGCTGGGCGCCTCGCCCACGCCCATGTCCTGGCCCGAGGTGATCGGTGCGCTGCAGCAGGGCACGATCGATGGGCAGGAGAACCCGATGTCGGTGATCGTTTCCGCCAAGCTGCCGCAGGTGCAGAAATACCTCTCGCTGACCGGCCACGTCTATGCGCCCATGGCGCTGATCGTGTCGCCCAACCTCTGGTCGAGCCTCAGCGATGCGCAGAAGGCCAGCTTCACCCAGGGTGCCAAGGCGGGTGCGGCGGCCTCGCGCAAGTTCGTGGACGACGTGGAGCAAAAGGGCCTGGCAGACGTCAAGGCGGCCGGCATGCAGGTCGTGGAGTCGGTCGACAAGTCGGCCTTCCAGAAGGCCCTGGAGCCCGCCTACAAGCAATACGCCACCAAGTTCGGCCAGAAGACGCTGGACCAGATCACCAGCACGAAGTGATGGTGGCCGGCGCGGCCGGAGCCTGTCCGGCGTGCGCTTTTCCTCTGCCCGGCCTGGCCGGGCTTTTTCCGTTTTGATCGATCGACCGATAGATTGGCGCCGGCAGGTGCCCTCCCTCCCATGCTGAACCGATTCGAGCGCGCGCTGGTGGCCTGCAACCGCTGGCTGCTCATCATCCTGCTGCTGGCCATGGCCTGCATCGTCTTCGCCAACGTGGTGCTGCGCTACACCACGGGCGATTCCATCGTCTGGGCGGAGGAGGTGGCCCGGCACCTGATGATCTGGGGCACGTTCCTCGGGGCCGGACTGGTGCTGCGTTTCGGCGGGCACGTGGCCATCGACAACCTGCACCACACGCTGGGACAGACTGGCGCGCGCTGGCTGCGCGGGCTGATCGTGGCGGGGCTGGGCGTGTTCTTCCTGGTGATGGCGTGGTTCTCGGTGCAGTACGTGTGGGCCACGCGGTTCCAGACCACGCCGGCCACCGACATCGCGTTCGCCTGGATCTATTCGGCGATGCCGGTGGGCTTCCTGCTGCTGTTCGTGCACCTGCTGTTCATGGCGCGGGGCTATGTGATTCATGGCAGCTATGTCGAGTCCGACGAAATGGACGCCGAGTCCGCCGCGTCGCTGTGATGTTCCGAAGGACCTGACCCATGGCCATCACCCTCTTCGTTTCCGCCATCGTCCTGATGGCACTGGGCTTTCCCGTCGCATTCGCGCTGGCCATGTCGGCCGCGATCGCGGTGTTCGTGGGCGGGCGCTATCCGCAGCTGATCGTGTTCAAGGAGATGTTCACCGGCATCGACAGCTTCCCGCTGATGGCGGTGCCGTTCTTCATCCTCGCGGCCGAGATCATGTCCGGCGGCGCGCTCACCGTGGTGCTGCTGCGCTTCGCGGCGCAGTTCGTGGGCCACCTGCGCGGCGGGCTGGGGCATGCCAACATCCTGTCACTCACGCTGTTCTCGGGCATCTCAGGCTCGGCCCTGGCCGATGCGGCGGGGCCCGGCTCCATGATGGTGAAGATGATGGACAAGGCCGGGTATTCGCGTGCCTACGCGGCGGCACTCACCGCCAGCACGGCCATCGTGGGCCCCATCATTCCGCCCTCGATCATCATGATCATCTATGCGCTGCAGGACGAGCAGGTGTCTGTGGGGGCGCTCTTCATCGCCGGCTTCGCGCCCGGGCTGCTGATCGCTGCGGCCATGGCGCTCGTCAACTGGCGCGTGTGCGTGCGCCGCGATTACCGATCGCGCGAGCCACGGCCGAGCCGCGCGGAGATGGTGTCCAACAGCATTCGCGCCATCCCGGCGTTGATGCTGGTCGTGCTGATCCTGGTGGGCATCCGCTTCGGGATCTTCACGCCCACCGAGGCGTCGGTGGTGGCGGTGTTCTATGCGCTCATCTGCGGCAAATGGATCTACCGCACGCTGGAGTGGAAGGCGCTGCCCCACATCGCCGCGCGCTC
This sequence comes from Acidovorax sp. KPB24-07, assembly GCF_057543315.1. Lineage (NCBI taxonomy): Bacteria > Pseudomonadati > Pseudomonadota > Betaproteobacteria > Burkholderiales > Comamonadaceae > Acidovorax > Acidovorax sp. KPB24-07. The sequence continues at coordinate 6,681 of NZ_BAAJYS010000033.1, read as the reverse complement.
GGCCTTGCTGACCGCATCGGTGCTGCTGGTGGTGGCAGCGTCGGCCGCGTTCGCCTGGGTGCTGACGATCGAAGGCATTCCCCAGCAACTGGCGGAGACCATCGTGGGGTGGAACCTGTCGCCCGTCACCTTCCTGATCGCGGTGAACATCCTGCTGCTGCTGTTCGGCATCTTCATGGAGCCACTGCCGGGCGTGATGATCCTCGTGCCGATCCTGGCGCCCATCTCGGCGGCGCTGGGCATCGATCCGATCCACTTCGCGATGGTGGTGATCGTCAACCTCACCCTGGGCATGATCACGCCGCCCGTGGGCGGGCTGCTGTTCGTGACGTCGGTGGCCACCAAGGTGCCGCTGGCGGCCCTCACGCGGGAGCTGCCGCCCTTCCTGCTGGCGCACCTGGCGGTGCTGATCCTGCTGACTTTCGTGCCGGCCATCTCGACCTGGCTGCCGCACGCGCTGGGGTTCTGACCCCGCGCACGAGGGCATGAAAAAAGCGCGGCAACGGCCGCGCTTTTTCTTTGGGGGCGCCGTGGGCGCTCCCGCCGTCAGCCCGCCTTGCGCGCCGTGACGATGAAGCCCTGCACGGGCGCGTTGTTCTCGTAGCGCAGCACGGTGTCTTCCACTTCCACGGTTTCGAAGCCCGCCGCCTTGCACAGAGCCACCACGTGGCTGCGCTTGTGGGCGTAGCGGCCGCTGGGCTGCAGCACCATGTCCGGGCCCGCTTCGTCCGAGGTCTCGCAAGAGAAGATCAGCTCGCCCTGGGGCACCAGGATGCGCAGGGCGTTGGGAACGGTTTCGGTGAGGTCGCCGGTGTAGATGAACACGTCCAGCGCGGCCAGCACGTCGTAGATGGCGTCGGGCGTTTCCTGCAGGGCGTCGAGCAGGTTGACGTGGTGGAATCGGTCGTACACGTTGTGGCGGCCGGCCTGCTCGATCATCTTCATCGAGATGTCCACGCCGATCAAAAAGCCGTCCAGCCGGCCCAGGCACACGCCGAGCAGGCCCGTGCCGCAGCCCAGGTCCAGCAGGTTGAGCTTCTTGTCCGGAAAGCGTTCGAGGATCTTGTCCGCCACGCGCTTGGGCAGCTGGTAGCGCAGGCCGCGCACCATGTGCTGGTCGTACATCTCGGCCAGGCTGTCGAAGAGGCCGCGGTTCAGTTCCGGCGGCTGGTGCTTCGGCGTCACGCCATGGGCCAGCGCGGCGTAGTAGGCATAGACCGAGTCGCCAGGGGCCAGTTCCAGCAGCGTGGTGGTGTCGGCGACGGCACGGGCGGGCGTGCCCGCGGCGAGGTGTGCCTTCACGCGGCCGAGCAGCGATTCGGTGTCGGCCGGGTTCTCGGCGATCAGGCCGCTCCACAGCTCGACGGATTCGGCGTGCGCGCCCTGGCCGCTCAGGTCGCGTGCCAGCTGGCGGCGCAGTTGCGCATCGCCCGGCACGAGTTCCAGCCCGCGGCGCAGGTGGCGCACGGCCATGTCCAGGTGGCCCGCGCGGTGCGCGACGTCGATCACCCCGGCCAGTACCACGAGGTTGTTGGGTTCGATCCGGGCGACCTTCTCCGCAGTGCTCACGGCTTCGTCGAACTGGTTCTGGCGTGCCAGCAGCAGGGCCAGTTCCAGCAGGCCAGGGCCCCAGTCCGGCGAGATCGCCACGGCATGGCGCAGCGCCTCGAACGCCTTGGGCAGGTTGCCGGCCTTCTCCGCCATCAGGCCCGCCAGCATGAACACGCGCGGATCGTTGGGGGACTGCTGCTGGGCCTTGTTCAGCGTCAGCGCGGCTTTCTGGAGTTCGCCCTGGGCGATCTGCGTCCTGGCGGTTTCAAGGTGTTGGCGGTTGGGGTCTGCGAGGGGTGTTGCGCTCATGTCGGGAGGGGCAAATAGGGGGAGGCGCGCATGCTTGGCGCCTTCAGGATGGGTGGACGATTATCCCGGATTCGCTGCGGGCCCCGTTCGTGCATTGGCCGCGCTGCGACGAGGGCGTTGCACCATGCCTGCGCGGGGCGGGCACGGGCCTGAAAAAAGGCCGCTGCGACCCAAAGGGCGACAGCGGCCTTCCACCTTTGGCGAGCAGTGATCGTTCAGCGCGAGAGTTCGTTGCCCACGGCGCGCACCAGCTCGCCGCCATCGCCCGACAGCTCCCAGAACATCATGCCGCGCAGGCGGGCCAGCTTCACGAAGCGCGCCTTCTCGCGCAGGGTCTGCGCATCGTCGAAGGTCCAGAACGTGGTGCCGTCGAACAGCCAGGCCGCGCGTGCATGGGCATCCCAGTAGCGGACGAAGCCCGGCTTGGCCTGGAGGGTCTGGTAGTCCTCGATGCCCGCCTCGTACGTGCCGGCGGGAATGCCCGTGGCCGCCTGGTACAGGCCGCGCTGGGCGTTGGTCACGCCCGTCCAGCCGCGCGAATACAGCGGGGCCCCGACAACGATCTTGTGCGCGGGCACGCCCGCCTGCAGGTATCTGCCCACGGTCTCGACCACCGAGAGTTTCTGCGCGCGGGCCGGGTCGTTCGGGTTCGGCGCGAGCGCGGCCTGGTGGTTGGTGGTGCTTTCCCATGCCCCGTGCAGGTCATACGCCATCACGTTGATGAAGTCGAGCGACCGGGCCACTTCGGCCAGTTCGATCTTGGCGGCGGTCTGCGGGCCGGCCGGCGCGGCGATGGTCAGGCGCAGCTGCGGGTCGATCGCATCGAGCTGGCGGCGAAACTCCTGCAGCAGCAGCGTGAAGTTGCGGGTGTCTTCGGGTCGCACGGTGTTGCCCTCGGCGCCTTCCGCGGCCGGGTATTCCCAGTCGATGTCGATGCCGTCGAACACGCCGGCGGCCGGCCCGTTGCCCGTGATGCTGCCGTCGGTCCGGCCCTTGATGAACAGGTCGATGCAGGAGGTGACCAGCGCGCTGCGGGATTCGGCGGTGAGCGCGGCATCGGAGAACCATTTCGATCCGTTCCAGCCGCCCAGTGCGATCAGGACCTTGGTGCCGGGGTAGGCCCGCTTGAGCGCGAGCAACTGCTGGAAGTTGCCGCGCAGCGGCTGGCTGGCATCGACCGCCTGGCCGTCCACGCTCTCTTCGGCGGCCCAGGCGCGCTCCACATCGGCATAGGCATCGCCCAACTGGCAGACCACTGGGCCGGCGCCGCCGGCCTGCGCGGGCTGAACGTTGCCGAACGCGTAGTTGATGGTGGTCACCGCGGGAACGCCTCCCTGGGCGACCAGGTCCTTGACCTTGAAGTTGCGCGCATAGATGCCCCACGAGGTGAAGTAGCCGACGACCTCGCGCGGCGGGCTGCCGTTGCCTCCGCCAGGGCCGTGGCCTGGTCCGTGGCTCCAGGCGCTGGTGGCCATGAGGGCCATCAGGGGAATGGCCGCAATCTGTTGGATCAAGGTGCGCATGGCGGAAAAACCTCCGAGATGTTGTTGGGGCGGCCACTATAGCGAAATTCCATCTTTCGGAATGTGTGAAATTTCCCCGCCAAATGCCGGGCCGTGAGTGCCATCAGCCTGTCATGCGGGCCCGCTAAGGTCCGGCGCTGTCCACCCCTGCCATCCCCTTGACCGAAGAGCCGTCCATGTTCAGACCCCTTGCCTGCGCTGCCATCCTCTCCGTGTGCCTTGCCGCCTGTGGGGGCAGCGACGGCGGTGCCCGCGACATCAGCGTGCGCCTGATCGGCGAGCAGACCGTGCCGAACACGCTGCAGGTGGGCGGCACCCTGGTGGGAGGGCTCTCGGGCATCGACTACGACGCCGCGCGTGACACCTGGGTACTGGTCAGCGACGACCGCTCGGACAAGAACCCCGCGCGCTTCTATACCGCGCGCCTGCAGTTCGACCCATCCACATTCGCACCCGTGCAGTTCCTGGGCACCATGCCCTTGCGCCAGGCGGACGGCAGCGTGTACCCCGCGCGCACGGCCTCCACGGCGACGAGCCCCGTGCCCGATCCGGAGGCGATCCGCATCGATCCGCGCGACGGCAGCCTGTGGTGGACCAGCGAGGGCGATCGCAGCCTGGGCCTGGACCCATTCGTGATGCATGCCGATGCCAGCGGCCGGGCCCTGGGCGCGCTGCCCTGGCCAGCGGCTTATCGCATGTCGCCCACGCAGGCGACCGGCGCGCGCAACAACCTCACGCTGGAGGGGCTCAGCTTCTCGGCCGATGGCGCATCGCTGTGGGTCGCCATGGAGGCGCCGCTCTATCAGGACGGCCCGGTGCCCACGCCCACGGCGGGCGCGTATTCACGCATGCTGCAATACAACCGCAGCGGTGCGCTGCTGCGCCAGGTGGCCTATCCGGTCGATCCCATCCAGGCGGTGCCCGGCACGGGCAAGAACGCGGACAACGGTGTTTCGGAAATGCTGGCGGTGGACGACCACCGCTTCCTGGTGCTGGAGCGCTCGGGCGTGCAGGGCAGCGACGATCTGTACCGCATGTACATCCGCCTGTACGAGATCGACACCGAAGGCGCGAGCGACGTGAGCGGCATGGCCTCGCTGGGTTCGGGCGGCTTCACGCCGGTGCGCAAGCGCCTGGTGCTCAACCTGAACACGCTGGGCCTGCGCACGCTGGACAACATCGAGGGCATGGCCTGGGGGCCGCGTCTGGCCAACGGCCACCGCAGCTTGGTGATGGTGTCCGACAACAACTTCAACGACACACAGATCAGCCAGTTCCTCGCATTCGAGGTGCTGTCCGAATAGCGCGCTGCGCCACGCCAGGCCCGCCCCGTCAGGCGAAGACGCCGGCCGTGTCCTGCATGCGCGCCGATACCTCGCCCAGGTGGTGCAGCGTGTCGCCGTAGGTCATCTCCAACTGGGTGAGCGTCTTGAAGTAGTGGCTGCCGATGTATTCGTCGGTCACACCGATGCCGCCGTGCAGCTGTACCGATTGCTGGCCCACGAAGCGCATCGACTGGCCCAGCTGCACCTTGGCGCGGGCGATGGCGCGGCGGCGCTCATCCGCCGGGGCGTTGAGCTTGAGGCTGGCGTAGTAGCTCATCGAGCGCGCCAGCTCCAGCTGCATCTTCATGTCGGCCACGCGGTGGCGCAGGGCCTGGAAGCTGGCGATCACCACGCCGAACTGCTTGCGCTGGTTCATGTAGTCCACGGTGAGCGATACGGCCTGGTCCATCACGCCCACGGCCTCGGCGCACACGCCGGCGATGCCGGTGTCCACCGCCAGGGCCAGTGCGGCCAGCCCGTCGGTGGTGACGAGCGTGGCGGGTGCGTCGGCCAACTGCACTTCGGCGGCGCGGCTGCCGTCCTGCGTGACGTAGCCGCGCGTGGTGACGCCCGGGGCGCTGCGTTCGACCAGGAAGAGGGCGATCGCGCCATCCAGTTGGGCAGGCACCAGGAAGGCATCGGCCTGGTCGCCGGCCGGAACGATGCTCTTGAGGCCTGTCAGCGCATGCCCTGATGGCGGCGCCGCCGCGGTGGCTTCGCACACGTCGAGGCGATAGCGGGCTTTTCGCTCCTGCTGCGCCAGCACAACCAGGGCCTCGCCGCTGGCGATGCGCGGCAGCCAGTCGGCCTGAACGGATTCGGGTGCGTACTGGCCCAGCACGCTGCTGGCGATGAAGGCCTGGGCGAGCGGCTCCAGCACGATGCCCCGGCCCAGTTCCTCCAGGGCCACCATGGCGTCCACCGGGCCCTGGCCCAGGCCGCCGTGCGCCTCGGGCACGGTCAGGGCCGTGAGGCCCAGCTCGGCCAGTTCGTTGTAGGCCGCGCGGTCGAAGCCGCCGGTGGCCACGATGCCGCGGCGGCGCTCGAAGGTGTAGCCCTTGTCCACCCAGCGGCGCACCGCGTCGCGCAGCGATTGCTGGTCGTCCGAGAAATCAAAGTCCATTTTTTTCACTCCTGGCGAAGTTCTCGCCCTGGCGGGAGGGGGTGGGGTTCAGCCCAGAACGGTCTGGGCGACGATGTTGCGCTGCACCTCGTTGGAGCCGCCGTAGATGGTGGTCTTGCGCAGGTTGAAGTAGTTCGCGGCCAGCGGGGCGTTGGCCACCTCGCCGCCCGGGAAGCCGCCCAGCGCGCCGGCGCCCGCATCGCCCTGCCAGCCGGCCTCCATCGCCTCTTCGATGAAGGGCAGGCTGAAGGGGCCGGCGGCCAGCATCATCAGTTCGGCATAGCGCTGCTGGATCTCGCTGCCGCGGATCTTGAGCAGGCCCGCGATGTCCAGCGAGTTCTTGCCCGATTTTTCGGCCGACAGCACCCGCAGCACCAGCATTTCCAGCGCCACGATGTCCACCTCCAGCAGGGCGATCTGGTCGCGAAAGCGCAGGTCGTCGTACAGCCCCTCGGCGCGGGCGATGCGCTTCAAGCGCTCCAGCTCGCGCTTGCTGCGGTTCACGTCGGCGATGTTGGTGCGCTCGTGGCTCAGCAGGTGCTTGGCATAGGTCCAGCCCTTGTTCTCTTCGCCGATCAGGTTCTCGGCGGGCACCTTCACGTTGTCGAAGAAGACCTCGTTGACCTCGCACTCGCCGTCCAGCAATCGGATGGGACGCACGGTGACGCCGGGCGACTTCATGTCGAGCAGCAGGAACGAGATGCCGGTCTGCGGCTTGCCTTCCGTGCTGGTGCGCACGAGGTTGAACATCCAGTCGCCGTACTGGCCCAGCGTGGTCCAGGTCTTCTGGCCGTTGACCACGTAGTGGTCGCCCACGCGCTCGGCGCGCGTCTTGACCGAGGCCAGGTCC
>NZ_BAAJYS010000032.1:0-25996 GCF_057543315.1 Acidovorax sp. KPB24-07 | reverse complement strand
GCGCGATGCGCTGGAGAACGCGCTACAGGATGCGTTCGACGAACTGGACGACCACCCGTGGGTGGTGCAGCTCTATGCCCAGGACGAAGCCGACTGGGAGGCCTATTTGCGCGGCCTGGACGCCTACCTGCAGCCGCGGGCACGGGGCACGGCGTTCACCGCGTTCTACCAGCGCTTTCTTGCCCACCACCTGCGCGCGGTGGCGAAACCGGGCGGCCTGTTCGAGGACACGGCGGTGACGCGCCTGCCCTGGCGTGGCCAGGCACGCCGGGTGCGCATGGTGGTGCACCGCCGTGTGCCGGTCACCAGTGCCCAGCGCCGTGGCCCGTCCCCGGAGCAGGCCCTGGCGACGGTGTGCGACCGGCTGCAGGGCGGCCTGTCGAACGCGGGCGTGCGTGCGCAGCGCCTGGGCGCGGCTGACATCCACGCCTGGCTGCTGCGCTGGTTCAACCCCTGCCCGACGCTGCTGGGCGACACGGCCCAGGACCGGGAGCGCTTCTACGAGCTCACGCGCTATCCGACCGACGAAGAGAGCGAGGAAGGCGAGATCGAACTGGCGAGCGGCACCGACTTCGCGCAGCGGCTTTTCTTCGGGGCGCCGCGGTCCGATGTCGCCAACGGGCTCTGGTGGTTCGACGGCATGCCGCACCGTGCTGTGGTGATGGACCGGCTGCGCAGCGCACCGGGCACGGGTCACCTCACCGGCGAGACGCGCAAGGGCGGCGATGCGGTCAACGCGCTGTTCGACCAGATGCCGGAGGACACGGTGGTGTGCCTGACGCTGGTCGCCACGCCGCAGGACGTGCTCGAATCCCACCTCAACCACCTGGCACGCAAGGCGGTGGGCGAGACGCTGGCCTCCGAGCAGACGCGGCGCGACGTGCAGGAGGCACGCGGGCTGATCGGCAGCGCCCACAAGCTCTACCACGGCGCCCTCGCCTTCTACCTGCGCGGGCGCGACCTGGCGCAGCTGGACGAGCGCGGCGTGCAGCTGGCCAACGTGATGCTCGGCGCCGGCCTGCAGCCAGTGCGCGAGGACGACGAGGTGGCGCCGCTCAACACCTACCTGCGGTGGCTGCCGTGCGTGTTCGATCCGGCCAAGGACACGCGCAAGTGGTACACGCAGCTGATGTTCGTGCAGCACGCGGCGAACCTGGCCCCCGTGTGGGGCCGCAGCCAGGGCACGGGCCATCCGGGCATCACGCTCTTCAACCGCGGCGGCGGCACCGTGACCTTCGATCCGCTCAACCGCCTGGACCGGCAGATGAACGCCCATCTGTTCCTGTTCGGGCCCACCGGCTCGGGCAAGAGCGCCACGCTCAACAACCTGCTCAACCAGGTGATGGCGATCTACCGGCCACGGCTCTTCGTGGTGGAAGCCGGCAACAGCTTCGGCCTGTTCGGCGACTTCGCCAAGCGGCTCGGGTTGACGGTGCATCGGGTCAAGCTCGCTCCCGGCGCCGGCGTCCGCCTTGCGCCGTTCGCCGATGCGCGGCGCCTCGTCGAGACGCCGAGCCAGGTGCAGACCCTGGACGCCGATGCCCTGGACGAGGACCGCGAGCACGGCGCCCCCGCTCCCGATCACGACGAACAGCGCGACGTGCTGGGAGAGCTGGAGATCACCGCGCGCCTGATGATCACCGGCGGGGAGGACAAGGAGGAGGCGCGCATGACGCGCGCCGACCGCAGCCTGATCCGCCAGTGCATCCTGGATGCCGCCCGCCGCTGCGCGGCATCGGCACGCACGGTGCTGACCCGCGACGTGCGCGATGCGCTGCGCGAGCGCGCAAGCGACACCACGTTGCCGGAAAGCCGGCGCACCCGGCTGCTGGAGATGGCCGATGCGATGGACATGTTCTGCCAGGGCGTGGACGGGGAGATGTTCGACCGCCCCGGCACGCCCTGGCCCGAGGCCGACATCACCATCGTGGACCTCGCCACGTTTGCGCGCGAGGGCTACAACGCGCAGCTGTCGATCGCCTACATCTCGCTGATCAACACCGTCAACAACCTTGCCGAGCGCGACCAATTCCTGGGCCGGCCAATCATCAACGTGACGGACGAGGGCCACATCATCACCAAGAACCCGCTGCTGGCGCCCTACGTGGTCAAGATCACCAAGATGTGGCGCAAGCTCGGCGCCTGGTACTGGCTGGCGACGCAGAACCTGGACGACCTGCCGCGCGCCGCGGAACCCATGCTCAACATGATCGAGTGGTGGATCTGCCTGTCCATGCCGCCGGACGAGGTCGAGAAGATCGCGCGGTTTCGCGAGCTCAACGCGGCGCAGAAAGCGCTGATGCTGTCGGCACGCAAGGAGGCAGGCAAGTTCACCGAGGGCGTGGTGCTGTCGAAGTCGATGGAGCTGCTGTTCCGTGCGGTGCCACCCAGCCTCTATCTGGCACTCGCGATGACCGAACCGGAAGAGAAGGCCGAGCGCTTCGCGCTGATGCAGCAGCACGGGATCAGCGAACTGGATGCCGCATTGCGCGTGGCCGAGAAGATCGACCGGGCACGCGGGATCGAGCCGCTGTCGCTCGATGCGCTGGGCTGAAACGGAGAGCGGACATGCAGCGTTTCTCCGGCTGGCGCGCCCTCCTGAGGCGCCTGGAATGGCCGACGGTCCTGGCCATCGTGCTGGTGGTGGCGGCGATCGTGCTGGCGGTCTGGCCGCTGCATCCCAGGCAGGGCGCGACGCCTGCGGCCACCGCGACTCAAGCACCACCGCTGCCGGCGGGACCGCCGTGGATCCATGGGCGGGCCGATGCGCGCTTCACGGTCACGCTGTATGCGGACCTGGAGTGCCCGTACTGCCAGGGGTATTTTCCGCAACTCAAGCGGTGGATCGATGCGAACCCGGACGTGAACCTGCAGTGGCACCACTTGCCGCTGGCCATGCACGAGCCGGCCGCTGGGAATGAGGCGCGCCTGGCCGAGTGCGCGGGAGAGGTCGAAGGACAGGTGGGTTTCTGGAAAGCTGTGGAGTGGATTTACGGACACACGCAGGGTGAAGGCCAAGGTCTGCAGGCCGGCGCTACCTATCCTGGCATGACGCCAGCGCTGCAGGCGTGCCTGGGCAGTCCACGCCCGCAGGGTGTTGTGCAGCGACAGACCGAGGAAGCGCTGCGCGCAGGAGTGAGCGGAACGCCATCGCTGGAACTGCGGGACCGCCATACGAACCGGACAATGAACCTTGCCGGACCGATCGATGGGGATGCACTGCTGTCAGCTCTGGACTTGCTCGTGAATGCAGAAAAAGAAAAATCTGGCGGCATACAGAAGTCACTCACTGACTACCTGCGCATCAAATACCCCCAAGAGACTTGAAGTGAAAGCAAACCTATTTTTGCATGGCGTTCATAGAATTTCGTAACAGCTTCGAAGTCCCGAATATTGCGCGGCCCCAAGTCCACACGCTTCTGAGGCCATTGAACTCCAGCAGAAAGCCATCTAGCTTACTCAGACAGAGAGTTGGAGCAGGAAAATCGCGGCGGACGAAGCTACGTGCCATGGCCCCCGGATGGTTAAAGGTTCCAGCGCTTTTTAGCGTGGACTGCAGCGGACTTCGCCGTTGAGCAGGACAAGAATTTGACCAGTCTGTCGCCTTTCCTGGCCTGACTCTTTGAGACGATCTTCCACGGCTTCGAGCCCGCCCGGGTGCAGGGCTGAAAATAGTGACGAAGCCGAACACCGTGCCGAAAATCGCATGAAGCACACGAAGCTCGCAGTTTTTCTCCCTATGAGTGCCGACAGTCAAACTGGATTTTCAAGTCCTTGCAAGGTCGCACGATGGGTGGCTTTATCGTCCTAGCCGACTGTGTTCTTGTACAGTAATGAAACTCCGGGATGAGGGGCAGGCACAGCTTTGATTAAGCGCTCCTCCGATGCTGCTTCTGCCAGCAGGTGGCTGGGGCCGCCCACATCCATTGACAGGGACACTCAGATGAAGAAGGCTCAGGAAAAGCTCGTTTCACCGTCAGAGTTGATGCGTCAATTGCGACCAGGACTCTATTCGGATTCGACCAATCGCGATCAGCACCAGCTGAAGCCTGAAATCCTGTCCCATCACTTGGACACGATTACCCAACGCAATGAGACGCACAACTTCGAGCTTTTCTGCCGCAAGCTTTGCGAACGTGCCATCTGTCCCAACTTGAGGCCCGCCACTGGACCGGAGGGCGGTGGCGATAGCAAGGCGGACACTGAAACGACTCCGGTCGCCCACGAGATCAGCCAGCTGTATTGCGGGTTGGCCAATAGCGGCAGCGAGCGTTGGGCGTTCGCTTTCAGCGCTAAGAAAACCTGGGCCGACAAGGCGCGGTCGGATGTGGCAGGCATCATCGCTACCAAACGCGGCTACAAGAAAGTCTTCTTTGTCACATCCAGAGCAGCGCGGGCAAAGGACCGGGCCCGCGTCGAGCAGGAACTGAGCGAAAAGTACGACGTCATAGTGACGATCCATGACCGCAGCTGGATTCTTGATGAGGTCATCGACAAGAATCGGCGCGATCTCGCGTACAACTACCTGGGTATCGGCGACAAGACCAGCGAGCGTGAGCTGGGTCCGTCCGACTACTCGCGCAAGCAGCAGTTGGAGGACATCGAGAAGGAGCTGACCGATCCCACGGCCTTCGTCGGCATGGAGATGCAGCGCGCGACTGAGGCGCTGGTTGCCGCCAAGCTCGCGCGCGAACTGGAACTACCCAGAACTGACGTCGACGGCAAGTTTAATAGGGCGATCCGACTAGCGGACGATGGCGGAACGCAGCGCCAGCAGCTCACGGCCCGCTACGAGGCGCTCTGGACAGCGTTCTGGTGGTTTGACGATGTGAAGACCGTGGTTGATGGTTACGAGGCGTTTGAAGCGCAGGTCATCAGGGGCGATCACGCCAAGAACCTGGAAATGCTGTGCAACTTGGCGCAACTGCTCTTCAACATCGTTGTGCATGGGCATCTGTCAGAAGAGCAAGCCGGGCTCAAACCGCGGATCGCGCGCCTCTCCTCAAGGCTGTCCGAGCTGGCAAGCGACGCTAGTCGTCCGAACAACGCCTTGGAGGCGAGGACCTCGCTTTTGACAATTGAGGTAAATGAAGCAATGCGCGCAGGCGATTCAAAGCGACTCGCTTCACTATGGCCTCAGTTCTCGGATGTCCTAGTAAACGCTGAAGGCATGGGCGAGTTCGACGTCAACCGCCTGACCAGACTAGTCGAGGTGTTCGGCAAGGCGGCGGGAAAGGATCGCGGGTACCGGGACCTCGTCGATCAAGTGTCCGAGTTCGTCACCAAACGGACCGGGGAAAGTGGGGGCGCGCTCGTCTTGCTCAAGCGTGCGCGCCAGCTGGACTTTGACGAGAACATGGAAATGATCCGCCTTCTCGGCAAAGCCGCCCGCTTGCTCACCAAGAAAGAGCATGCCGACGACTTGATCGATGCGCAGGCCCATCTTTCGCTTGGATACCGCAGTGCCGGCCTATTGTGGGCGGCACGCGCGAGTTGCACATCAGCTGCTACTACCTTGTTTATTGAAAGCGACGAGGAGGGAGAGCTCTCCCCAATGGTTTTTCCATTGCTGATGAATGCAGCCTGGCAGGCAGTGGAGCTGAAGCATCTGCCAGAAGTGCTTCAAATCCTTCAAATTGCGCGCGGTTGCCTTAGTTCCTTACCCTACGACGAGGCATTCTTGAAGCGGGCCGATGAGCAGTTGCAGGACTTCGATCTCATTTTTGCGTGCCAGTTGGCCAACCTTCCAGCGGCGGAAGTGCCACGGTTGGAGATGCTCCCAGACACTTTGGCCGGGCTTGGCTTGATTCAAAGCCGCGCGACCCTGCTCTACGTGCTCGGCTACGAGGATGTTCTGAGAGACGAAGGCTGGATTCCGGATACTGAGTCTGCCCGAGACGTGGTGACGTTCTTCAACCAACTGGCCGGCCAGCCCGCTGGCGATGCGGTCTGGCGACCCGCGATTTTCAATGGCAAGGATCAGCAGATGTTTGTCACTTCGGTGCTTGGCGTAAGAGTCAATGTCACGCACCAGCCCAGTGACACGGCCATTAGCGTCGCCGAGGCCATTGTCGGTACGGTGGAAGCGTTCTTCGCGACGGCGTTCGAGCTGGATGCTTTTGCCCACGTCGAGCGTTTCGACATCTCTATTGTCGAATCGGATATCACGCGCTTTGAGATCAAGACAGATATCGACCGGATGAAGATGATCGTGAAGTGGCCCCAAGGCGTCTTTCCCGGCGCACCCTCGGTATACGGTGACTTCCTCAACATGCTGCTCAACGTGGCTTGCACGGTTTTCTCTGCGACGTGCCATGCGAAGAACTTCGAGGAAGCCGTGCATCAACTGTTCCGGGCCGACGGGGCCATGGATCGTGCGGCAATGATCGGCTCCCTGTGCTTCAGCCGCCAGCGCATTTTCAGCGGTGTAGCACGGCTCGCGGAATGGGATCGACACTCGCCCAAGAAGTTTGAAGCCCGGCACAATCGTCCTTCCGTCTTCGCGAACGACCCACGATTAATGGCGAGAAAGAGGGGAACGCCACCTCTGAAGGCTTCCACATTTCGAAGATGACTGACCACCGCGACGTAAAAGTTCTTTCAGTCATCGACGCCCACCTATGGGATCGTGCCAAGTGGACAGGCACCGCCTACGGAGTAGCCCATCCGAAGGCGCCGCCCTTCATGGCTTTGACGTTCAAGAATCGGGATGCGGCCGCCAAGATATTTGAACGCTGGCGGGAACGATTCGGATCAGCCGACGTGGAGGAGGAAATTCACATCGGCATAGTGCGTCATTTCTCCACAGAGCATCCAGCGCACTACGGCATGGTCATCACATCGGAACCTCCGAAGGATTCGGACGATTCGCGAGTTGCCATGATGGCATCGCGGTCCCTCACGATGGAGCCAGCTAATGACGTTAACTTGCGCAACTTCTTGGATCTGTACAAGAGGGCTGGCGCCTACCTCTTGATGCCGGCACTGGTCATGCCCGGTCAGACCCTTCAGCTCATCGACGGTCTCTACATACTGAAGCGCACCCTGCACGTGAAGATGGCCGTCGACGTCGGGCCGCACGATATGGAGAGTTTTTTTTCTGGCCCCTCGCGGCCTTCAGCGCAGCCAGGTTTGACTCTCCATAATAGGTTTTATGACTCATAGCGGCCATCGCTAGCGGCCCCATATGCCTGCAATCTAGTTCCAAAGGTACAGCCAAGAGGCCATTGCGACTGACAGCGCTAGTGCAAGTTCAATCTCGGGCCAATTCTCAAATGGCGGCGACGATTGCATCGAGGTTCTTCGAGCTGAGTCAATAAATCTCGCAGCAAAGCGCATTTGTGATGGACTCCCTGGTGAGCGAATGCATCATCCAGGCTTGCAGGTCACTGATGGCTTTCATCAGCGCCCCAGGCAGCCCCGATCTTCAAGGCTGCGGCGTGGTCCATCCACGCTGATCGCTCCAGTCCGCATCGCGTCCACTCACCGCGAACGACCGGCACACCTGTGTCGGTGGATGCCAATCATCGTCAACCCCCGGGGGATTCCGTCCCTTGCGGGGCCGCGAACCTCCTTCTTCCATCGGAGGTTCCATGTCTACGCAACTTGCCAGAATCGATCCGCTCCACTCCACCGTCTCGTCCGTCTTCTCCGTCCCGGAGCGCCGTCTCATCCAGCGCGCCATTGCCTTGCTGGAACATCGAATGTTCCAACGCGGCGTGCACCTCGGCAGTCCGCAGGACGTATTCGATTTCCTCCGGCTCCGGCTGGGCGGGGAAAGCCACGAAGTCTTTGCGGCCGTGTTTCTGGATTCCAAGCATTGCGTCATCGCCTTCGAGACGCTGGCCCATGGGTCCATCGACCAGGCAGTGGTCTATCCACGCATGGTCGTCAAGCGTGCGATCGAGTTGAATGCCGCTGCTTTGATCCTTGCGCACAACCACCCCTCCGGTGACACCCTTTGCAGCGAAAAAGACCGCGCGGTGACCGACCGGCTGCGCACCGCATTGCGGTCTGTCGACATTCGCGTCATCGACCACGTCATCGTCGGCAAGGGCACGCCCTACTCGTTCGCCCAAGACGGCCTGCTCTGACCCACGGGCGCCCCCACCGGGGCGCCCGTCTTTGTTTCGCCCCACCAACAACGCGGGGTCGCGGTGCTTCCGTTTGTCGATGGCTTGCCATCGGGGCTTCGGTTCGACTTGGGGACACCCACCCGCATTCGGAGTCGACACGTGCCGTTCCATGCTTTCTCGCTGCTCCAGCGCCTGCGCCGCCGGGTACCGCCAGTGGCGGCGCTGCTGGTCCTCCTGCCATTGGCATCGACGGTCTGCGCCGAAGTCCGGGTCTTCACCGACAGCGCCCATCCCGTCACCGTGCCCGCGGGCATCACCGTCACCGAGCTCGACGCCCCTGCCCGACTGGTGGCCGCGCTGGGCGCAGGCTTGCCGAGCGATCCCGCACGGGCCGAAGCCATCATGCGCCGGCGCCTCAAAGAGGCCCCGCCCAGCACTCCCGCGCCGGCACAGATCGCGCACGCCTACCAGGGTCTGGCGGATGCCTACAGCGCTGGCATCACGAAACTGCCGGCGGTCATGGTCGATGGCCGATACGTGGTCTATGGCGAGCCAAACATCTCCCGGGCACTGGCCCGCATCGCGACCTATCGGAGCGCGCAGCCATGATGCGGTCCCAACGCTTTCGTGCCGTGGTCGTGGGGGCGTTGCTCGCGAGTACGGGCTCCTCCTTCGCGCTCAACACCGCCACGATCGTGTCCTCGGCGTTGTCGCCGGACTGCCTGGCCTACCGCGTCGTGGGCGTGTGCTACTGGCTGTACTGCACCTGGAGCGGCTGCACCGTGCGCACCTCGATCAAGGTGCAGCACTACATCCCGGACGCAGTCGTGTCGAGCTACAGCAACACGGGCGAGAACCCCTGGGTGGAAGTGCGGGCCATGAGCCTGCCCAATCCCACCGCGAAGGCCGGCGGCGATGGCACGACCAATGAGGACCACGAAAACAACCTGGCCAAGTTCAAGAACGCGGATGTGATCGGGCACCCGGCCGGCGCGGCGTTCAGCGAGTTCGCCAGCCAGTCCGGCTACACCTGCGAGGGCGCAGGCACGCCGTTCGTCCCCTATTTGCTCAGCACCTTCGACACGCTCGCCTGGCGCTACAACGTGCCGGAGATGGCCTATCCCGAGGCCCTCACCCCCGGCATGCGCGAGATCGGCTCGCGCTCGACGGCCGACCTCTGGGGCAATGTTTATCCGCGCGGCGGCTTCCTGCACCAGAGCGATGACCACCTGGCCGGCGCGGTGGTTGCCCAGCGGGCGGGCGATGTCGTCACGCGCAAAGGCCAGCCCCACGTCTACCAGCCGCTGCTTGCCACCCCGCATGCGGGCTACTGGCCGGCTGGCGCGCTGGTGGAGAGCTACGCCGCCACCGGAAGGTGGCAGGAACTGACCCCGACCCTGTCCAGCGGCTGCACGGTGTTTCCCAACAGAAACACCCACGTGCAGGCGCAGCGAGGCGACTACGCCTGGGCGCTGTGGCGCCCCTACAGCTGCTGCCAGCGGCGCGGCCAGGTGTTCCTGGGCAGCGTGGATTTCTTCTAAGGGCACGCCGATGAAGCACCGTTTTTCCTATAGGCAGTTTTCTGCCGTGCGCCGGTTCGGGCCTGCGGGCCTTGCGGCGCTGACGCTGGCCGCCAGCGCGGCGTGGGCGCAGACGCGCATCGATGCCGACGGCCTCCACGCCAGCGGCAACGTGCTCGGCAGCGACGTGCTGTACAGCATCGGCGGTGGCCGGGCCGTGTCCATGGGACCGGTCGGCAACATGCAGAGCATCGGCGTGGGCGCGGCCTGGAACAGCAACTTGGTGTGTGGCGACATGAGCATCACCACGACGCTGCAGAACCAGCTCAACGGCGTCACCAACGGCTTCCAGTCGATCATGAGCAACGTGATCCAGAACGCCACCAGCGCGGTGGCGTCGCTGCCGGCGCTGATCATCCAGCGCGCTGATCCGGGCCTGTACAACCTGCTGACCAACGGCATCCTGCAGGCACGCCTGGACTTCGACCGGTCGAAGATGACCTGCCGCGCGATCGCCAACCGCATGGCAGACATTGCCGGCGGGCAGACCGGATGGGACCAGCTCTCCGAGGGCATGGCACTCAAGCAGGCCGTGTCCAGCACCGATGCGGTGTCGGCCATCGAACGGGCCGAGGCGAATAAGGGCAACAGCGGCGTGCCCTGGGTGGGCGGCAGCAGCGCGGGCGGCTCGGGCCAGGCTGCCATCAAGGTCGTGGGCGACGTGACGCGCGCCGGCTACAACCTGCTCAATGGCCGCGGGGTCACCGACACCTCGTCGATCAACGCGAACGACTGCAACGGCCGCCTGACCTGCCAGACCTGGACCTCGCCCCAGGCCGCCGTGACCTGGGCGACCCGCGTGCTGGGCGAGCGCGAGCAGCGCACCTGCCAGGCCTGCAACAAGACCGCGACCACGCCCGGCGTGGGCCTGACCCCACTCATCCAGGAAGAGTACGAGACCAAGCTCAAGGCACTGCAGGAACTGGTGAGCGGCGCCAAGCCAACGACAGCCGCCAACCTGGATGCGGCGGGCAGCGCATCGCTGCCGGTCACGCGCGGCGTGATCGAAGCGCTGCGCGACGAACCCGACCAGGACTTGCTGGGCAAGCGCCTGGCCTCGGAAGTGGCGCTGGCGAGCGTGATGGAGAAGGCCTTGCTGCTTCAGCGCACGCTGCTCACCGGTCGCAAGGAACCCAACGTCGCCGCGAACGAACTCGCGACCAAGGCCGTGGACCAGGAGACCGGCGCCCTGGCGCAGGAGATCCAGAACCTCAAGACCGAACTGGAGCTTCGCCGCGAGCTGGCCGGCAATTCGCCAATGGCGCTCATCCAGCGCCACAGCACCCGTGCAGCCGGCTCGCGTGGCATCTACCAGGGCGATCCGACGCGTGATCGCGTGCAGGAGATCCAGAAACCGCGGAGCACGCCGTGACCGCCGCGGGACGCAGCCTGCGCGTGCAGCACCTGGTCAATGTCTCCGGGGGCAAGGACTCCACCGCGGTGTACCTGATGGCGATCGAATCCGGCCGCCCGTTTCGGGCGGTGTTCGCGGACACGGGCAACGAGCACGAGTTGACGTACGAGTACGTGCAGCGGCTGCATGAGCGCACCGGCGGGCCGCGGGTGGAATGGGTGAAGGCGGATTTTCGTGCCCGGATGGCCAAGCACCGCGCCTATGTGCTGGAGCATTGGCCGCGCATGGGCATTCCCGATGCGCTGGTGCACGAGGCCGCGCAGCTGCACGAGCCAACTGGCAACCCGTATCTCGATCTCTGCATCACCAAGGGGCGCTTTCCGTCGCGGCTGGCGCAGTTCTGCACGTCCGAACTCAAGGAGTTGCCGATCACCGAGCGAGTGGTGATTCCGATGCTGCGCCAAGGCCCGGTGCTGCAGTGGCTGGGCATCCGCGCCGACGAGAGCACGCACCGGGCGCAGCAGCCGCGCTGGAACCGGCACGAGTCCGGCTGCTTTCTGTGGCGCCCGATCTTCGATTGGACGGTGCAGGAGGTGTGGAAGAAGCACGCCGACCATGGCCTGGCACCCAACCCGCTGTATGCCCTGGGCATGGGGCGGGTCGGCTGCATGCCCTGCATCCACTGCGGCAAGGCCGAGCTGCGCTCGATCGCGGAGCGCTTCCCGGAGCACATCGACCGGATTGAGCGCTGGGAGCGGGTGGTGGCCGCGGCGAACAAGCGCCACGCGGCAACGTTCTTCCCGGCCATGAAGGACCCGACCGATGCGGACCGGCCCAGCCGGTACTCGGGTATCCGCCGGCTGGTGCAGTGGTGCCGGACGGCGCGGGGGGGACGGCAGTACGCATTGTTCTTCGATGACCCGCCTGGTGGCGGATGCACATCCGATCTGGCGCTGTGTGAAAGGAACCCTTCGTGACAGAAAAGCGCGGACGCCGCTTTGCCTGGCTACTCAACCGCCGAATGGGCATCGCGTTGCTGTGGACAGCGCTGGCCGTCGGCATCGCCGCTGCTGCGAACTTGGTGGGCATCCGCATACTGGGCGGCATCGAAGCCTGGAGCCATTGGCTGCGAGCGCATGCCGGCTACTTTTTCGCCTGGCGGTTGGTTCTGTATGGAGCGACCGCCTGGGGTTGGCAGTGGATGCACCGGCGTCTTCGGCAGCTTGAAGCCTCAACCGAGGCATTCTCTCGTCTGCGGCGCACGGAGATCGCCTCGGTGCTGGTGATTGCATTACTGGAAATAAGCGCGCTGAACGGATGGACCCCTGGCCCATCCGTTCATTGACCTCACTGCAGTACTGCGAGCAGGTTGATTTCTGCCCAAAATTCCTAATAGCTGCAGAACCTTAGAAATTATCGCGCGAGTAATCTGCAGATCGCAATGTCACCACGCCATCGCTATTTAATGGCCGCTCAAGCTGTTCGATAACATCCTCCGGCACCTGCGGGATCTTGTCACACCGAGCAGGAGGCTTACTAAAATTACCCATAAAGTCGACAGGAAGTCGCTGGATTAATCCATGGCTTATCGCTGCACCCAGCGCCCTAACACCAACTCTATCGGTCAAGTTGATTAATTCAGGCGCAATCTCCAACAACATTTCCCAACCATCTTTTTCCTCACTGACAAACCATGAGTGAACAAGATTCGACATACCTGTCATGCCGGGACTTTCCGACTCAAATGCAAGACTCAACTCGGGTGGTCCGTCATGCTTGGAGACCAGCAGCAGAGAAAAGTAGCGCCGCTTCCCGCCCGAGGAATAAACCATCAACTCTCTGGACGCCACTTTCCCCAAAAGATCGCGGCATAGCGCCAGATTCGTTGTCTTCAACACAAATGCAATCTCATCCCCCAAATGAGTGAACTCCATCTTCAGCTCATGCCGAATATCGAAATCGGTCGCGGGACGAACAAACAGAATACCGGACTGACCATCTTTTCGAAGCGTTGAGTACAGTTCATCGCCCACCAAAATCGACAGCTTCAGCTTTTCAAAGTATTCACCAAATTCGCCCGGATGCATCCGGGTCTTGGGGTCATACGAGATCCATTCGAGGCAGACCGGGCTCCCATGCAGCTCGACGACCTGGCTAAAGTTGTGATCTGCCGAAGCAAGTTCGATGGTGGTGAGGTTTGCCTGCTTTGGGCTTGGATTGACTGGATAGCCAAACACGACGTAGCAGTTTTGCCCTTCGACGAACACTGGCACAAGATCATCGTCACCAAGACCATATTCTTCCACATAGCTACTTGTCGCTAGCGCTGTTTCAAACCAATCCTGATGCCGAGCCATCTCTTCGGTGAGCTCAATGATAGGAAGCAGTACATCTATTGCGTTTGGGTCATTCAGATAGTCGAGGGCGGCTTGGTACCAAGCGGCTGGTTCTTTCCATACGATGCGAAGCTTTCCTACGGGTTCCGCATACTCGCCTCTCTCAGAGCCGAAATCGTAGAACCTCGGCAGATAGGTTCGCGTGCCGATCATCCGTAGGCAGGTTCCATTGACGACGACCGCGGACTCGACCACAGCCCAAGGGTCGGGGCCGATGTTTGCCGGCTGCCATTCCGACGCATTGAGCGTCGGCACCACATCTCCAAGCAAAATCGGACCAGAGCCCACAGCAAAAATCTCTTGCAAGTGGCCGAGCATCCCCGCCAAATTGGTGTTGGTCAGCAAGTGCTGACTCATCGACCTTGCTAGATCGCGACGCTGCTCAAAGAAATACGACCGCGCCTCGCTGGAACTCGGCAGAGATGCCAAGAGTTGGATATTTTTGTCCAGCGTTCGGCGCTTCAGCCGGTTCACCAAGTCAGTCCACGCGGAGCAGCGGTAACAAGACCTGGCCAAGACGTCCTTGGCCACGGTGATTGGAAGCTTGAGCCTTGCCGCGAAGCGTTTCGCTTGGCGATGAATAGTGTCGAGTTTGTGCTCGACAAGGATTGAATCGGTCATGGTTATGTCCTCAATGCGGTTTGCACTGGAGACGCCCATCCACCTTCCCCAGTGCTCGCAAAGAGCTGAACCAAGGGCAGAAAAAAACGCAGGTTGATTCCACTTCGCTGTGGCCCGATGGGCCCTGGGGATGGGCAGCACGCCGACCATGCAACGGCGCAGGGGTAAATCTTACCCTTGAAAGAGATGATGAAAACAGCCCCCTGGAGCCATTGGCGTGCGCTTTCGCCACCGACATACGGCTGTAGGCGCAAAGCCAAGTCCATCTCTCATGGCGCAAGTTTTGGATCTGCAAGCATGTCGTTGCAGCACACTGCGAACCGGGCACTCAGTCAATCCCAGGCAGAACCTCTCCCGCACGGAGCAGCAGACAAATGGCGCGGTGACTTCAAGGTGCTTTTTTGGACCGCGTTCGCTTGCTCATGCCCTCGCCCGCACGGCAGCATTCCCACTGTCACCGGCCCGGGCAAAGAGTTGGCCTAACAGCTGCAGCGCATCGTCCTTGGGCCGCAACTGTCCCGAGGCAAGCGCCTTGAGATAGGCTTCGATCACTTCCAGGCTTTCTGGGGCCACGGGCGATGCGCCCGCTTCCTCAACCTGTTCCCCGGCCTCCCAACGATCCAGTCGGTTGGCCCAGTCCTGCATCATCAGACGCCGCTGCTCCACGTAGGCCGCATGGTTGTAAGCGGCACGAATTTGGTTGGGGTCGGCGTGCGACAGTTGTGAATCAATCCACTCCACACGGTAGCCGAGCTCATTCAGTGCGGTGGAGATGGTGCCCCGGATGCCATGACCGGTCAGCTGCTCTTCGTAGCCCATGCGACGCAGCGCGCCATTGAGCGTGTTCTCGCTGATGGGCTCTTTGAGGTCGTCACGATTGGGCAGCAGATAGCGCTGCGCTGGCCGCCGTGCCTGCGCGTCGAGCAGTTCGCGGACAATGGCAATGGCCTGGGTCGACAGCGGCACCACATAGGGCGGCACGGTCTTGCCTTCCTTGCGCATCTTCAACTGCAGTTGCTTGACGATCACTGCAGGGATAGTCCACAGGCCTCGTTCCAGATCGAACTGCTCGGGCACCGCCGCGCGCAACTCGCCTGTTCGAACGCCGGTCAGGAACAGCAATTGAATGCCCTGGCGCGTGGTCTTGAAGCCACGGTACTTACGCAATGTCCGCAGGAACGCGGGCAGTTCCTCCATGCGCAGGAACGGGTTATGGCTCACCGGCGGCTTGGGCACGGCCACGATGTCCAGATCGCTGGCAGGGTTCGCAGGCAGGCCCTTCTCCACCATCGCGTAGCGGAACATCTGGTTGAACCACGTGCGCACCTTCTCCGCAGTGGTCAGCGCATGGCGGCGCTCTATCTTGCGCAACACTTCCAGCAGGTGTGCCGGCGTCACGTCAAAGGTGGAGACCGCGCCGAGCCAAGGGAGCACGTCCTTATCGAAGATGCGATTGATCTGCGACAGCGTGCTTTGCCGGCCAGCCTTCAGGCTCAATGCCTTGAAGTCCCGCCATGACTGAAACACTGCCTGGAAGGTATGCGTCGCTGCAGCCTGCGCCTTTTCTTCGGCCTGGCGAAGATGGACCCGCGGATCGACACCGTTGGCAAGCTGCGCTCGGAGTTCATCCCGGCGGCCTCTTGCCTCCTTGAGGCTGATCTCTGGGTACGGGCCGATGGCGATGCGAGACTGCTGGCCCAGCCATGAGAAACGGAAGTGCCACTTCTTCTTGCCCTTGGCACTCACGAAGAGCAGCAAGCCGTGCGCGTCGTTGAGGGTGTAGTCCTTGCCAGTGGTCCTGGCCTGCCGCACGGCAGTATCTGTCAAAGCCATCGAACTCTCCTTCAGGATGAGGAGAGGTGTACCGACGCCGATGGAAGCAGCACAGCCGAAAACCGGACAACCCAGCGCCCAGATTTTCAGTACTAATTTATGTACTAAAAATGCGTGGCTGGGGGTGGATTTCAGCAGACTTTGCTGGATGCTCCACAGACAGAAACCACTGTGGGATCAAGGTGCTGTGGACTTCGCTGGAAGTCCACAGCATAAAAAATTGGAGCGGGAAAAGAGTCTCGAACTCTCGACCTCAACCTTGGCAAGGTTGCGCTCTACCAACTGAGCTATTCCCGCATTTACCGAAGCCTCACATTGTACAACGTTTGCATCGATGGGATGAATTGTAGCGCAATTTTCGGAGGCTTTCGACAAATTTCCATCAATGCTTCACAGAGCCTGCAGTGGTAGAGGTTTTTTCCTCTGGCGCAGGCACTGCCGCAGCGATTTCCTCGTCGGTGAGCGCGATCGGCTTGCGCTCGAGCGCCACTTCCAGCACCTTGTCGATCCACTTCACCGGCACGATTTCCAGCCCGCTCTTCACGTTCTCGGGAATCTCCTGCAGGTCCTTGACGTTCTCTTCGGGGATCAAGACGGTCTTGATGCCACCACGCAGTGCCGCCAACAACTTTTCCTTCAGCCCACCGATCGCCGTCACCTCGCCTCGCAAGGTGATTTCTCCGGTCATCGCCACATCGCCCCGCACAGGGATCCCGGTCAGCGCCGAAACGAAAGCGGTCGTCATGGCCGCGCCGGCGCTGGGTCCATCCTTGGGCGTTGCACCATCAGGCACGTGGATGTGGATGTCGCGCTTTTCAAAGGTCTCGTCCTTGATGCCAAGCATGCGAGAGCGGCTACGCACCACGGTTCGTGCCGCTTCCACCGACTCCTTCATGACATCGCCCAGCGAACCGGTGCGCGTGATCACGCCTTTGCCGGGCATGGTGGCCGCTTCGATGGTGAGCAGATCGCCCCCCACTTCGGTCCATGCCAAGCCGACCACCTGCCCCACCTGGTTCTGCTGCTCCGCACGGCCATAGGTGTATTTGCGCACGCCAAGATAGTCGGGGAGGTTGTCCGCAGTCACCACGACTTGCGGCGTCAGTTGCTTGAGCTGCAACCCCTTGACCACCTTGCGGCAGATCTTGGACAACTCACGCTCCAGCGAACGCACCCCTGCTTCGCGCGTGTAGTAGCGAACCACGTCCCGCACCGCCGACTCGGTGACTTGCAGTTCCTCATCTTTGACGCCGTTGTTGCCCATCTGCTTGGGCAGCAGGTACTTCATGGCGATGTTGGTTTTCTCGTCTTCGGTGTAGCCCGACAGGCGGATCACTTCCATCCGGTCCAGCAGCGCCGGCGGGATGTTCATCGAATTGGAGGTCGCGACGAACATCACGTCGCTCAAATCGAAATCGACTTCGACGTAGTGGTCGCCGAACTTGTGGTTCTGCTCGGGATCGAGCACTTCCAGCAGGGCGCTCGAAGGGTCGCCCCGAAAATCCGTACCCAACTTGTCGATTTCGTCCAGCAGGAACAGCGGGTTGCGCGTACCGACCTTGTTCAGGCTCTGCAGAACCTTGCCCGGCATGGCGCCGATGTAGGTCCGGCGGTGACCGCGGATCTCCGCTTCGTCACGCATCCCGCCCAACGCCATGCGCACATATTTACGCCCGGTGGCCTTGGCAATCGACTGCCCGAGCGAGGTCTTGCCAACGCCAGGGGGCCCCACCAGGCACAGAATAGGGGCCTTGACCTTGTCCACGCGCTGCTGGACCGCGAGGTATTCCAGGATGCGGTCCTTGACCTTGTCGAGGCCGTAGTGGTCTTCATTGAGCACGCCCTCGGCATTGGCAAGGTCGTGCTTGATCTTGGTCTTTTTGCTCCAGGGCAACCCGGTGAGCACTTCGATGTAGTTGCGCACCACCGTGGCTTCGGCCGACATGGGCGACATGAGCTTGAGCTTTTTAAGCTCGCTGTCCGCCTTCTTTCGCGCATCAGCGGGCATCTTTGCGAGCTTGATCTTCTTTTCGATCTCCTCGATGTCCGCGCCTTCCTCGCCTTCGCCCAGTTCCTTCTGAATGGCCTTGACCTGCTCGTTCAAGTAGAAGTCGCGCTGGTTCTTCTCCATCTGGCGCTTCACGCGGCCACGGATCTTCTTGTCGACATTGAGGATGTCTACTTCGCGATCCAGCTGCTCGAAGAGGTTTTCGAGACGCAGCTTCACATCAGACAGGTCGAGCACAACCTGCTTGTTTTCCAGCTTGAGCGGCAGGTGGGCGGCAATGGTGTCCGCCAAACGCCCTGGATCGTCGATGGCGGAGATCGAGGTGAGGATTTCCGGAGGAATCTTCTTGTTCAGCTTGACGTACTGGTCGAACTGCTGCATCACCGCGCGGCGCAGGGCCTCGATCTCGCTGGGTTTGGTCTCGCCCTCCTGCGCTTCCACAGGCGCCACGGTCGCGGTGAAATGCGTTTCGTTGTCCTGGATGGCGGAAACGAGCGCTCGCTGCTGCCCTTCGACCAACACCTTGACGGTGCCATCGGGCAATTTCAGCATCTGCAGGATCGTGGAAACGCAACCCACGTCGAACATGTCCGAGACGAGCGGCTCGTCCTTGGCGGCGGTTTTCTGGGCGACCAGCATGATCCGCCGGTCGGCGTCCATGGCCAATTCCAACGCCTTGATGCTCTTGGGGCGTCCCACGAACAGTGGGATCACCATGTGGGGGAAGACCACAACGTCGCGCAACGGCAGCAACGGCAGGTCGATGGGGGTGGCAGGCAGTGGGGTGTGTCCGGACATGGAAATCCTCATGAAGCTGCTTGGAATATGGTCCAACAGCGAGATTTTTCAACCCACCAAGATCACCGGTGAAGCGAAGGCGATGGGTTGCAGGCGAAGAGGACTGCAGGCGGCTGCTGCGTTACCGGCGGGCCGCGCCTCAGGCTTTCTTGGCGGCCTCTCGGTACACGAGCAGGGGCGCCTTGTTTTCCTCGATGGTGGACTCGTCCACCACCACTTTTTCCACATTGGTGGCATTGGGAAGGTCGAACATGGTGCTGATCAGCGATTGCTCCAGTATCGATCGCAAGCCACGGGCGCCGGTCTTGCGGGCGAGCGCCTTACGGGCAATGGCCTTGAGCGCCGCAGGGCGAATCTCCAGATCCACGCCCTCCATGGACAGCAGCTTGTTGTACTGCTTGACCAGTGCGTTCTTGGGCTCCGTCAGGATCTGGACCAGCGCATCTTCGCTGAGTTCGGCCAAGGCCGTCACGACGGGCATGCGGCCCACCAGTTCGGGAATGAGGCCGAATTTGATCAGATCTTCCGGCTCGATCTCGGTGAACACCTCGGTCAGGGACCGTTGCTTCTTGCTCTTGACCGACGCGCCAAAACCGATGCCCGAGGCCTCCGTGCGGTTCTCGATCACCTTCTCCAGGCCCGCGAACGCGCCGCCGCAGATGAACAGGATGTTCGTCGTGTCGATCTGCAGGAAGTCCTGGTTGGGATGCTTGCGGCCACCCTGCGGGGGCACGCTGGCCATGGTGCCTTCGATGAGCTTGAGCAGCGCCTGCTGAACCCCTTCGCCCGACACGTCGCGCGTGATGGACGGGTTGTCCGACTTGCGGGAAATCTTGTCGATCTCGTCGATGTAGACGATGCCGCGCTGGGCCCGTTCCACCTCGTAGTTGCAGCTTTGCAGGAGCTTTTGCACGATGTTCTCGACGTCTTCACCCACGTAGCCGGCTTCGGTCAGGGTGGTGGCGTCCGCCATCACGAAAGGCACGTCCAGCATGCGGGCCAGCGTCTGGGCCAGCAGTGTCTTGCCCGAGCCGGTGGGGCCGATCAGCAGGATGTTGCTCTTGGACAGCTCCACATCGTCCTTGCCGGCCTTGTCCTTGTGGCGCAACCGCTTGTAGTGGTTGTACACGGCCACGGCCAGCGTGCGCTTGGCGAAGTCCTGGCCGATGACGTAGCTGTCCAGGTTCGCCTTGATCTCCGCGGGGGTGGGAAGGTCGCCACGCGATTCGCGCGTGCCGTCGGCTGCGGGAAGCTCGTCGCGAATGATTTCATTGCACAGGTCGATGCACTCGTCGCAGATAAAAACCGACGGACCGGCGATCAGCTTCTTTACCTCGTGCTGGCTTTTGCCGCAGAAGGAGCAGTAAAGGGTTTTTTCGCTGGAAGAGCCTTTTTTCTCGGCCATGGGGGCAATGCCTCGTGTTGCGGAACGTTGTCGGGATGATAACGAAATAAAAAACGGCGTCTTCCCTGGGGAAAACGCCGCGTATTCCCTTGCGGAGCGATCAGGGGCGCTTGGCGATCACCTGATCGACCAGACCGTATTCCTTGGCTTCATCGGCCGTGAGGAAGTAGTCGCGCTCCGTGTCGTTCTTGACCTTGTCCAGGGGCTGTCCGGTGCGTTCCGCCAGGATGCGGTTCATCTGATCCTTGGTACGCAGAATGTCGCGTGCGTGGATTTCGATGTCCGTCGCCTGGCCGCGGGCTCCGCCCAGCACCTGGTGGATCATGATCTTGGAGTTCGGCAGCGAAAACCGCTTGCCCTTGGCACCGGCGGCCAGCAGGAAGGCGCCCATGCTCGCGGCAAAGCCCACGCACATGGTAGACACATCGGGCTTGATGAACTGCATGGTGTCGTAGATCGCCATGCCGGCCGTGACGCTGCCGCCCGGGGAGTTGATGTAGAACGAGATGTCCTTGTCGGGGTTCTCGCTTTCGAGGAACAGCAACTGGGCCACCACGAGGTTGGCGGTCTGGTCATTGACCTCGCCCACCAAAAAAATAATGCGCTCTTTCAGCAGCCGCGAATAGATGTCGTAGGAGCGTTCGCCACGCCCCGACTGCTCGATGACCATGGGGACCATGCCCAAGGCTTGTGTTTCCAGTGCACTCATGTTTTCTCCTGTCATGCGGATACTGTACCCAGAAATGAATTGGGGCTTGTGCACGCAAGCACAAGCCCCCGATGTCATCCAGCCGCCAGAAACCGCAATCGGGCGGTCCGGCGGCAGCAGCGCATCAGCCCTGGCCCATCAGTTCGTCGAAGGAAACGGACTTGTCCGTCACCTTGGCCTTGCCCATCACGAAGTCGGTCACGTTGTTTTCGATGACGACGGCCTCGACTTCGGCCAGACGCTGGCGGTCGCCGAAGTACCAGCGCACGACGTCTTCCGGCTTTTCGTAGCTGGCGGCCAGTTCGTCCACGTGGGCCTTCAGTTGCTCAGGCTTGGCGTGCAGTTCATTGGCGCGCACCAGTTCGGCCACCACAAGGCCCAGGCGCACGCGGCGCTCGGCCTGGGGACGGAACACGTCTTCCGGGATTTCGGCCTTGTCGGCGTCCTTGATGCCGCGTTGCTTCAGGTCGGCACGGGCGCCTTCCAGCAGGCGGGCGATTTCGGCCTGCACGCTGGCATTGGGCAGATCCAGCTCGGCCTTGGACACCAGGGCGTCCATCACGGCCTGCTTGTTGCGGGCCAGCAGGCGGAACTTGACTTCGCGTTCCAGGTTTTTCTTGATGTCGGCGCGCAGGCCGTCGACCGTGCCGTCGGCGATGCCGAGGGACTTGGCGAGCTGCTCGTTCACTTCGGGCAGGTGGGCGGCTTCGATCTTCTTCACGGTGACCATGAAGTCAGCCGTCTTGCCGGCCACGTCCTTGCCGTGGTAGTCCTCGGGGAAGGCCAGCGGGAAGGTCTTGCTTTCGCCGGACTTCATGCCACGAACGGCGTCTTCGAATTCCTTGAGCATCTGGCCTTCGCCGACCAGGAACTGGAAGTCTTCGGCCTTGCCGCCGGAGAAGGTTTCGCCATCGATCTTGCCTTCGAAGTCGACCGTCACGCGGTCGCCGTCTTCGGCGGCGGCGGCTTGCGCACGCTGGGCGAAGCTGCGGCGCTGCTTGCGCAGGATGTCGATGGTCTTGTCGATGGCGGCGTCGGTGACTTCGGCGGACAGCTTTTCGACTTCGGCACCGGCCAGATCGGCGATCTTGACCTCAGGGAACACTTCGAAAATGGCGTCGAAGGTGACCTGGCCTTCCGGCGCGCCGTCTTTTTCGGTGATGCGGGGCTGACCGGCCACGCGCAGGTTGGCTTCGTTGGCGGCCTGGGCGAACGCCTCGCCAACCTTGTCGTTCAGCACTTCGTACTGGACCGAGTAGCCATAGCGCTGGGCCACGACGTTCATCGGCACCTTGCCAGGACGGAAACCGTCCATCTTCACGGTGCGGGCCAGGCGCTTGAGGCGCGAGTCGACCTCGGACTGGATCGCGGTGAGGGGCAAGCTCAGCGTGATCTTGCGCTCGAGCTTTTCAAGGGTTTCAACAGTAACGGCCATGGCTCTTCCTCTATGAATATGGGGGACCGTGACGGCTGCTTTTGCAGCCGCACCGTGGTGCGCGGGGGGGGACTCGAACCCCCACACCATTGCTGGCGTCAGGACCTAAACCTGGTGCGTCTACCAATTTCGCCACCCGCGCAAACTTACAGACAAAACAGGCGACCGGCAGGGCCGGCCACCTGTGTGAAATTGGTCAACCTTCGATTTTACCTTGTCGGCGGACCGCCTCCGGTCACGCCGGTTTCGGCGCGTGCGGATCGGGCTCTTTCACGCGGAACCAGGCCGCGTACATCGCCGGCAGCGCCAGCAGCGTGAGCACCGTCGCCACGATCAGGCCGCCCATGATGGCCACGGCCATCGGGCCCCAGAACACGCTGCGCGACAGCGGGATCATGGCCAGCACCGCCGCGGCGGCCGTGAGCACGATGGGGCGCAGCCGGCGCACGGCCGACTCCACGATGGCGTCCCACGCGGGCACGCCCCGCGCGCGGTCCTGCTCGATCTGGTCGATCAGGATGACGGAGTTGCGCTGGATCATGCCCATGAGTGCGATCACCCCCAGCAGCGCCACGAACCCGAACGGCCGGCCCAGCAGCAGCAGCGCCCCCGCCACCCCGGCAATGCCCAGCGGCCCGGTAAGGAACACCAGCACCGCGCGGCTGAAGCTGTGCAGCTGGAGCATGAGCAGGGTGAACGTGATGAACAGCATGATCGGCACGCCCGCGGCGATGGAGGCCGAGCCCTTGGAGCTTTCCTCCACGGCACCCGCCACCTCGATGCGGTAGCCGCCCTGGCCGGCCGCATGCCACTTCGCCTCCAGCTGCCGCAGGCCGGGCACCAGCGCTTCGGTGACGGTCGCGCCCTGCAGGCCTTCGATGACGTCGCCTTGCACGGTGATGGCGTAGTCGCGGTTCTCGCGCCACATCACGCCCGGCTCCCAGGTGAACACCGGCCGCGCGATCTGCGTGAGCGGAATCGACTTGCCCGAGGCCGTGGGCAGGTAGGCATTGGCCACGTCGGTGATGGCCTTGCGTTCGTCCGGCGGCTGGCGGAACACGATGTCGATGAGCTTGTCGCCCTCGCGGTATTGGCCCACGGTCGTGCCGGTGAAGACGGTGCGCGCGGCCTGGGCGATGGACTGGCTGGTCACGCCCAGGGCGCGGGCCTTGTCCTGGTCGACTTCCAGGCGCATGACCTTGACGGATTCGTTCCAGTTGTCGTTCACGCCGCGCATCTGCGGGTGGTCGCGCAGGATGGCCTTGACCTCGTCGGCCCGGGCGCGCAGCACGGCGGGATCGGTGCCCACCACGCGGAACTGCACCGGGTAAGGCACGGGCGGCCCGTTGGGCAGCAGCTTCACACGCGCCCGCACCTCGGGAAACTCGCGCGCCATGAGCTCGGGCAACCCGACGCGCAGCGACTCGCGCACGCGCAGGTCCTGCGGAATCACGATGAACTGCGACACGTTGGTCTGCGGAAAGACCTGGTCCAGCGGCAGATAAAAGCGCGGCACGCCTGAGCCCACCCACACGCTGACGGTGGACACCCCCGCCTCGGCCCGCAGGCGCTGCTCGACGCGGCGCGTGGCCTCTTCGTTGGCTTCGAACGAGGTGCCTTCCGGGAACCAGATGTCCATCAGGATTTCAGGGCGGCTCGAATCCGGGAAGAACTGCTGCTGCACGCGGCCCATGCCGACGATGCCGAGCGCAAAGGTGGCCACCGTGAGCCCGATGGTGATCCAGCGGTAGCGCACGCACCAGTCCACGCAGCGGCGAAAGACATTGTAGAACCCGCTGTCGAACGCCTCGTGCGGCTGGCCGTCCGGGCCGGTGTGCACGTGCGGCGGCTTCTTGAGCAGCAGCGTGCCCAGGTACGGCACGAAGTACACCGAGACCAGCCACGACAGAACCAGCGCGATCACCGTGACGGCGAAGATCGCGAAGGTGTATTCCCCCGTCACCGACTTGGCGATGCCGATCGGCAGGAAGCCCGCCGCCGTGATCAGCGTGCCGGTCAGCATCGGCATGGCGGTGATCTCGTAGGCGAAGGTGGCGGCGCGCACCTTGTCGTAGCCCTCCTCCATCTTGCGCACCATCATTTCGACGGCAATGATGGCGTCGTCCACCAGCAGGCCCAGCGCGATGATGAGCGAGCCCAGCGAGATCTTGTGCAGCCCGATGTTCCAGTACCACATGGCCAGGAACGTGACGGCCAGCACCAGCGGAATGGTGATGCCCACCACCAGGCCCGGGCGGACGTCCAGCGTCCAGCGCTTCCACAGCGGATGGCGGCCCGGGCGCTTGTGCAGCCCCAGCGCCAGGAAGCTCACGGCCAGCACGATCACCACGGCTTCAATCAGCACCTTCACGAACTCGTTGACCGACGAGGACACCGACTTGGGCTGGTCCTGCACGTTCACGAACCGCACGCCGGCCGGCAGGGTCTTTTCGATGTTCTGCGTGGCGGTTTTCAGCGCTTCGCCCAGGCGGATGATGTCGCCGCCCTTGGCCATCGACACGCCGAGCGCGATCACTTCCTGGCCCTGGTGGCGCACCTTCACGGCCGGCGGCTCCACGTAGCCGCGGTGGATATCGGCGATGTCGCCCAGGCGCAGCTGCGCGCCCGAGGCGCCGCGGATCGGCATGGCGCGCAGGTCTTCGACCGCACCGAACTGCCCGGCCACGCGCACCTGGACCTGGTCCTGCGGCGTCTGGATGATGCCGCCGCTTTCCACCGCGTTCTGCTGGCCCAGCTGCGACAGCACCTGGTTCATGTCCAGGCCCAGCTGCGCGAGGCGCTTTTGCGAGATTTCGATGTAGAGCTTTTCGTCCTGCACGCCGAACTGCTCGACCTTGGCCACGTCGGGCACGCGCAGCAGTTGCTGGCGCACGTCGTCGGCGAAGGTCTTCATCTCGGCGTAGCTGAAGCCCTCGGACTCCAGCGCGTAGATCACGCCATAGACATCGCCGAAGTCATCGTTGAAGAACGGTCCCTGCACGCCCTGCGGCAGGGTAGCGCGCATGTCGCCGATCTTCTTGCGGACCGTGTACCAGACGTTGGGAACGTCGCCGGACTTGGACGAGTCCTTGATGTTGAAGATGATCTGCGACTCGCCGGGCTTGGAGTAGCTGCGGATCTTGTCGGCGTACGGCACCTCCTGCAGCGTGCGTTCGAGCTTGTCGGTGACCTGCTCGGCCACCTGCTGCGCCGTGGCGCCGGGCCAGTAGGTGCGCACCACCATCGCGCGGAAGGTGAACGGCGGGTCTTCGTCCTGCCCGAGCTGGAAGTAGGCGCCAAAGCCCATCAGCATCAGCACGATCATCAGGTAGCGGGTGAGCGCCGGATGGTCGAGCGCCCATTTGGAGAGGTTGAAGCCCTCTTTCGGCTGGATCTGCGTCATGGAGCGGCCTTCAGCGGGCGGACGATGCGGTCGCGGCGGGTGCCGGGCCGGAGGCCGCGGCACTGGCGGGGCTTGCCACGCCATTGACAGCCGTCTGCGCTGGACTGGATTGCGCTGCAGGCGTTTTGGGCTGGTACGGCACGACCTTCTGGCCGGGCGACAGCACGTGCACGCCCGTGGCCACCACCTGCATGCCCGGGGCCAGCCCCGAAGCCACCACGGCCTCGTTGCCGTCGGCCGTGGCGATCTGCACGGCTTGCGACCGCACGGTGCCGCTGGCGGCGTCGAAGACCCACACGGCCGTCTGCTGGCCGTCCTGGCGCAGCGCGCTGGTGGGCAGCTTGATGGCCTGCTGGCCGGCCTGGCCCAGGGCCTCGGG
>NZ_BAAJYS010000031.1:0-26192 GCF_057543315.1 Acidovorax sp. KPB24-07 | reverse complement strand
GGGGCGCCACGCCGCTGCACGACCGTGCCGCCGCCGCCTTCGTGGCGGCCCGCACGGCCACCATCACCCGCGCCGGGCATTGACCGACCGGCCGGCCCTCGGCTTTCGAAGCCCCCAACGCAGACCCGATCGCATGACCGCCACCCATTCCCCGCCACCCTTCACCTTCCACCAGGGCACCGCGCCGCTGCTCGTGTCCATGCCCCACGTGGGCACGCATGTGCCCCCGGACATCGCCGCGCGCTTCACCGACGAGGCCCGCCAGGTGCCGGACACGGACTGGCACCTGGAGCGGCTCTACGGCTTTGCCCGCGACCTCGGCGCCTCGATCCTGGTGGCCACGCACTCGCGCTATGTGATCGACCTGAACCGGCCGCCGGACGGCGCCAGCCTGTACCCCGGCCAGAGCGTCACCGGCCTTTGCCCGGTGGACACCTTCGACGACACGCCGATCTACGCGGAGGCGGGCGATGCGCCGGACGACGCCGAGATCGCCGCGCGCCGCGATGCCATCTGGGCGCCGTACCACGCGCAGCTGGCCGCCGAGCTGGAGCGCCTGCGCGCCGCCCATGGCGTGGCCATGCTGTGGGATGCGCATTCCATCCGCTCCGTGCTGCCGAGGTTCTTCGCGGGCAAGCTGCCGGACCTGAACCTGGGCACGGCCGAAGGGGCCAGCTGCGACCCGGCGCTGGCGCAGGCGCTGCTGCGCATCGGGCAGTCCGACCCGGCGTACACCGCGGTGCTCAACGGCCGGTTCAAGGGCGGCCACATCACGCGGCACTACGGCGATCCCGCGCGCAACGTGCACGCGGTGCAGCTGGAGATGACGCAGTGCAGCTACATGCAGGAAGCCTTGCCGTTCCACTACCTGCCCGAGGTGGCGGCCGGCGTGCAGCCCGTGCTGCACCGCATGCTGGAGGCGGCGCTGCAATTTGCCCGCACCCGGGTGCGGGCGTAAGGCCCGCCAGGAGCGGCCGGTCCGCGCCCGCCGCACCGGGGGGGAAGGGCGGCGGGGCGCCCGCGGCGTCAGGCCGCCGCGTCGATCCGAAGCTGCACGGAGTCGTCCAGATAGATGGGCGTGACCTTGAAGCCGTTGACCGTGATGCTGCCGAACGTCCCGCGCACCGGGGCGCCACGCACCAGCGTGAGGGTCGATCCGATCGTTGGCGTGAAGCCCGAGCGGAAGGCGATGCGCAGGGTGCCCGCCAGCGTGACCGGGCCGGCGGCCTGCAGCTGGCCGGCGCCGTTGGCGCCCACGCGCAGTTCCAGCGTGCTGCTGCTGCCCAGGGTGAAGGCGCCGCCGATGGCCAGCTCCGCCGACGTGTTGCCGATCAGCGTGCCGCCGCTCAGGTACACGTCGCCTTGCCCCAGCGCGCTGCTGCTGTCGGCCCGCACGGCGCCCGCGGCCACTTCCGTGCCCCCGGTGTAGCGGTTCGCGCCCGCCAGCACGAGCGTGCCGCTGCCGCGCTTGGTGAGCTTGCCGGCGCCCGCGATGGGATTGCGCCAGGCGTCCAGTGCGTTGAAGCCGCCCTGCGCCGCGTCCATGGTCACTGCCACGTCGCCATTGAAGGCGCCGTAGCCGTCGCCGGCCGCGAACAGGTTCAGGCGACCCCAGCCTTCGGCGTCGTCCAGCACCGGGTAGCCCGAGGCGATCGCGGTGGTCTTGAGCACCACGCGGCGCTGGCCCGCATCCAGGTAGGGGAAGCGTGTTTCCAGCAGCACCTCGGCGCTCTTGGGCACGACGGCCGGGCGCGTGGTGTCGCCGATGGGGGCGAAGCCGAACGTCATGCGGCGCAGGTACTCGGCCTGGTTGGTGGCGCGGTCGGCGAAACGGTCGGCCGTGGTGGCCTGCGAATGGGCGATCTGCAGGAATTCCTCCGGCGTGCGCGCACCCACCGCCGCCATCAGCGTGCTGCGGGCCTGGGCCACGGCAGCGGCCTTGCGCGGCGCGTTCACGCCGGTGGCGATGCTGGCGGCGGCCACGGCCTGGCCGTGCACGCGGCCGCTGATCACATCCAGGGGCGAGTGCATGCCGGCCAGGATGCGGCTTTCGCCCAACTCCAGCCCGCGCGCCAGCATTTCCTGGAACCGCTCCGGCACCAGGTAGGCCATGGCGATGGCATCGCGCACGCCCTCGGCGGTGTGGCCGCTGGTGAAGCCGCCGTCGGTGGCTGGGGTGGTGCTCTTGGCGGGCACCAGGGCCGGCACGATCTGCACATTGGCGCTCCAGCGCCACGGGCGGGCGTATTTGTAGAAGCGCTTGGCTGGCTCGGTCGAGCCGTTGTCGCCGATGCCGCCGATGAAGTCCACCACCGTGCCGAAGCCCGCATTGGCGCTGTCGCCCACGCCAGCGTTGTTGCCGGTGTCGTTGTAGAGCACCGTGGTCGCATCCGCGGGAATGCCCGAAATGCTGGTCTTTTGCTGCGCCGCGGTGCGCCATGCATTGGTCAACGGGCCCAGGCCATCGGTCACGCTGTAGGCCTTGCCGCGCCGGTCGTCTTCGTAGGCCAGGCGTTCCTGGGCCGCGGTGCGGCGCGCCGTGGCGTCCACCACGTACTGGATGTTGCGGGTGTGCACCTGCGCGTTCAGCACCGTGCCGTCGGTCGCGTCGCCGGGAATGCCGGTCCAGGCCGCTGGCTTGATCGCGGGGAAGGCGCCGTTGGCATCGGCCGTGACGCCGGCATCCACCAGCAGCGTGCTGGGCTTCCAGATGTCGAGAAAGCCTGACAGCACCCGAACGCCGGCGTTGGTGGCCAGCGTGGCGTAGCGGGCATCGCCGCGCTGGTTGGTGAAGGCGAAGTCCACGAACGGGGGCGTGGTCGACTCATTGGGCACCGGCGCCGAATCGGCATACCCCAGGCCGCGCGGCGCATCCGGTGGTGCGGCATCGGAACCCCCGCCGCCACAGGCGGAGAGCGCGAATGCGGCGGCAAGCGCCAGGATCAGGGTGCGTCGGGGCAGGGGCAGCGTCATGGGGAGCAGGCAGGTTGGAAAGGCGAGGGCGAAAACGGGTGCGCGCAGGCCGCTCGCGGCCTGCTGCGGCTGCACTCTAGGGTCGCGCTGTGACAGCGCCATGACGCCGCACGCCAATCATTTCCCCGCAAAGGGCCGCAGCGGAGTAGCATGCGCCATGGACATCGCCCCCACCCTCGCGCCTGCGGTCGCGGAAAAGCCCGCAGCCCTGCCTGGATGGGGAGAGTTCTTTCACATGCCGCTGTTTCGGCCCGGCACCGCGGTGCGCATGGGCGACCAGTGGGAAACCGTGAGCCACGTGGCCCTGCGCCGCCAGGAACTGGCCATCTACCTCGTGGGCCACGAGGCGTCCGTCTCCCCCAGCCGGCTCTTCCTGGCACCCAGCGCGTTCACCACCGTGCGCAAGCGCTGAAGTCTCACGGCATCCCGCTTCATGCAGGAGCCGGGCAGGCCGACTCAGGCCTGGGTCATCCGATCGCTCAGCCGGCCGACTGCTCGGCCATCGCCTCGCCCAGCCGCACGGGCCGGGCAGGGGCCCATTGCTCCGAAAACCGCACCGCACCGCGCTGAAACAGAAGCACCACGGTGGAGCCCAGCAGGAAGCGGCCCATTTCCTCGCCCTGGCGCAGCACGATCTGCCGGTCGGCATAGTCCCAGTGGCGCAGCTCGCCGCTGCGCGGCGGGTTGACCTGACCGTGCCACACCGTGGCCATGCTGCCCACGATGGTCGCGCCCACCAGCACGAGCACCATCTTTCCCAAAGGCGTGTCGAACACGCACACCACGCGCTCGTTGCGCGCGAACAGGCCGGGCACGCCCCGCGCCGTGACCGGGTTCACCGAAAAAAGGTCGCCCGGCACATGCACCATGCGCAGCAAGGTGCCATCGCAAGGCATGTGGATGCGGTGGTAGTCGCGGGGGCTCAGGTAGATCGTCGCGAAGCTGCCGTTGTCGAACTGCGCGGCCAGCGCCGCATCGCCGCCCACCAGGGCCGTGGTCGAGTAGCGGTGACCCTTGGCCTGGAAGATCTGGTCCTGGTCGATGGGACCGAACTGGCTGATCGCCCCATCCACCGGGCAGACCGCGGCCGCCGCGGCGAGCGGGCGCACACCGGGGCGCAGGGCGCGGGTGAAGAAGTCGTTGAACGTGGCATATGCGGCCGGGCGGGGCTCGACCGCCTCGCTCATGTCCACCCGGTAACGGGCGATGAAACGCTCGATCGCGGCCGTGGTGCGGGGGCCGCCCTGCGCCCGTGCAAGCCGCCCCGCCAGCGCCGTCAGCGCCTGTTTGGGAAGTAGATATTGAGGCAGTACGGCAAGGCGGTCTGACAAGGTGGACTTCCTGAGCGGTTGGGGTGCGAGGCATTCTACCGAGCGCGCCTGCGGGGCCCGGCCGTGCGCCTTGACGCTGCATGCGCAGGCCATCTGGCGCCAGATGCCGGAACGAAGTCAGTCGGGGCCGCTGTCAAATCGATGCCATTCACCACGGGGTGCAACCGTCCCGGTGCATGGGCCGGCGAGCGGCGCAGTGGTGTATCGGCACTATTCCACACGATTCCTTACTACGTTACAATGGTGCGGTTTTGCGCAGCGCCTCGCTGCCGCTGCTGTGTGTGGAAGCCGCCCCGCCGGCCTTTTCCTACCGATGCGCCATGGGGCGCAGTGACCACCCCCGCTTGCTGTGCACCGCGCCTGGATCTCTTGCGAGATGGGCCGACATTCCGGTTGCAGTTTCGCGCAGGCCCCGATACCTCCTATTACTGTTTGAAGATTGACTTGAAATCATGGCCAAAGAAGAACTGATTGAAATGCAGGGCTCCGTGACGGAAGTCCTGCCCGATTCCCGCTTTCGCGTCACGCTGGACAATGGCCATCAACTGATCGCCTACACCGGCGGCAAGATGCGCAAGCACCACATCCGCATTCTTGCCGGTGACAAGGTCTCGCTGGAAATGTCCCCCTACGACCTGTCCAAGGGCCGCATCACCTTCCGCCACCTCCCAGGCCGTGGCCCGGGCCCCTCGTCGCGGTGATTTGGAAAAAAACTGGCAAATTTCCTTGAATCTTCCAAATACGGCTGTGATGCAGGGTTAGAATACTAGCTGTCGGAGCGTAGCGCAGCCTGGTAGCGCATCTGCTTTGGGAGCAGAGGGTCGCGAGTTCGAATCCCGCCGCTCCGACCATTGATTCAAGGGGTTAGGTCATTTGACCTGACCCCTTTTGTCTTTTTAATTTCCCTCTCCAGTATTTCCTTTGCTGCAGTTTCCCGCGTCCATGGCAGGCGCGCGAAGGTCAGCCCCGGGTGCGGAGCAGTCTCAGGGTCCATTCGCGCTGGTGTGCCAACCGCTCCGCTTATTCCTCTTCCATGAGGAAGGGTAAATCCGGCGCGCTGGCTTCGGGAATCGCATGCTCGAACACCATGCGCAATGCGGCAGGCTCCTGGTGCAATATCACCAGGGCCTGGGCCAGCATATTCAGCGGTTGCACCTGGGTCGTGACGTTGGCGAGTGCGCTTTTGAGCGTTCTGATTTCCTCGCGCAGCAGTTCTATTTCTGCTTGTGGATGATTGTCCATAATGCCTCCTCGGTCCCATGCTAGAACGGGGCCATAAGGCCAACAAGCTGAAATTGCATCCAGCACCACGGTAGGCCCACCCTGAGGCTCAGCCATGGCAGCGCCTGGACCGATCGCTCCACCATTTCCCACTCTTCCAAAGCACATGGCAACGTCCCGTCCGTTTTCCCCCTTTGGCTCTTCTACGCGCACCGGCGGGGCGCGCATGGAGGGCGTGGACGCCTTGCGAGGCGTGGCCATGGTGTGGATGACGGTCTTCCATTTCTGTTTCGACCTCAGCCACTTTGGGTACTGGCCGCAGAATTTCCGTGCCGATCCTTTCTGGACGACCCAGCGGACAGCCATCGTGGCGCTCTTTCTCTTTTGCGCGGGGCTGGGACAGGCACTGGCCTGGCAGCAGGGTCTCGGATGGGCCCGCTTCTTCAAGCGCTGGCTGCAGATCGTGGGATGCGCCTTGCTGGTCACCGCAGGGTCGTCCCTGATGTTTCCGCAGAGCTTCATCCATTTCGGCGTCTTGCACGGGATGGCCGCCATGCTCCTCGTTGCGCGATGCACGGCCGGGTGGGGCGCTTGGCTCTGGCCTGCCGGCGCGATGGCCGTGGCGCTTCCCTCTATCGCAGGGTGGGCGCTGACGGAGGGGCCGCTGGCGGCCGGGGCGCCCACGTTCAACGGCTATGCGCTCAACTGGCTGGGACTGGTGTCGCGCAAGCCTTTCACCGAAGACTACGTGCCGGTGCTGCCCTGGCTGGGCGTGATGTGGTGGGGCCTGGCGAGCGGGCAATGGGTGCTGCAACAGCGCCCACAATGGATGGTGGCCACTCTGCCCCGGGGGCTGTCGCCGCTGGCGGTGCTGGGGCGCTGGAGCTTGAGCTATTACATGCTGCACCAGCCAGTCATGATCGGCCTGCTCATGGCGGCATCCTGGGTACTGGGCCGTTCCTAGGAAAAGGGGAAAAGGCCCGGTCCCAAAAGCAGAACGCGGCCCGTGAGGCCGCGTCGAGACGAAAGCGTGTCGGCTTGGCAGGTGACTGCCAATCCGCCGGCTACGAGCGATTATTCGATCTTGGCCTTCGTGCGCAGTTCTTCCTGGAACTTCGCCAGCTTTTGCTGCTGCAGTTGCTGCGCCACCTGGGGCTTCACTTCTTCCAGCTTGGGCAGCTTGGCTTCGCGCACATCGTCCAGGCGGATGATGTGCCAGCCGAACTGGGTCTTGACCGGCGTCTGGGTCATCTGGCCCTTGTTCAGCTTGACCAGCGCTTCGGTGAACTCGGCCACGTAGCTGCTCGGAGCCGACCAGTCCAGGTCGCCGCCACGGGCGCCGGATCCGGGGTCCTTGGACTGCTTCTTGGCGATGTCTTCAAACTTGGCGCCCTTCTTGATGGACGCGATGATGGCCTTGGCTTGGTCTTCCTTTTCCACCAGGATGTGGCTGGCCTTGTATTCCTTGCCGGTGTTGGCGGCAACGAACTTGTCGTATTCGGCCTGGATTTCGGCGTCGGTGACGGGGTTGGCCTTTTGGTAGTCGGCGAACAGTTCGCGGATCAGGATGGTCTGGCGGGCCAGTTCCATCTGGACCTTGTAGTCGGGCGAGGCTTCGAGGCCGCGCTTCTGGGCTTCCTGCAAGAAGATTTCGCGGGCGATCACTTCTTCCTTGATCTGGCCTTCGACCTCGGGGGTCACGGGGCGGCCGGAGCGTTCCACTTGCTGCTTCAGGACCTCGGCACGTTCCTTGGGAACGGCCTTGCCATTCACAACGGCGAGGTTTTGAGCGTAGACGGGAAAGGCCGTCGCGCCCAGCACGGCAGCGGCCACGAGGCCGGACAAGAGCTTTTTCTTCATTGGGGAGTCCACAAAAAGGAAATGAGTTGCAGCCGTTTGGGCCGCAAGTCCGACAAATAGGGCCGGATCAAAGAACTTCAATGGCTATGGCGTGAGCGCCTTGGTCAATAAATTCTTGCAGCGCATCATACACAAGGCGATGTTGTGCCACGCGGGGTTTGCCTGTAAACAAAGGTGACGAAATCCGCACCCGGAAATGGGTGCCGAAACCCGTTCCGTTGGCCCCGACATGGCCTGCATGGGCGGCGCTTTCGTCCAGCACCTGCAGCGCGGAAGGGTTCAGCCGCTCCCGCAGCCGGGCCTCCATGGCCTCGGCGGTGATGGCCAGCGCCGTCATGGCTGCACGTCCTTGCGGGCCGCCTCGGGCGTGGTCTTGGGCACGGCCTTGGTGTCGTCTTCCTTCATATAGCGGCTCAGGTACAAAGCCTGGCCGATGACGAACACCGCCATCAGCCCGATGCCGCCGAACAGCTTGAAGTTGACCCAGGTGTCGGTGTCGAAGCGGTAGGCCACCCACAGGTTGACCAGACCCATCACGGCGAAGAACCCGGTCCAGCTCCAGTTCACGGTGCGCCAGGCGGTGTCGGGCAATTCCATCTGCGCGCCCATCAGGGAGCGGATCAGGTTCTTGCGGAAGAACAGCTGGCCGATCAGCAGCGCCGAGCCCATCAGCCAGTACAGCACGGTGGGCTTCCACTTGATGAAGGTTTCGCTGTGCGAGAGCAGCGTGGCGCCGCCGAACACCACGATGACGCCCAGGCTCACCCACTGCATGGGCTCGACCTTGCCGTTCTTGTACCGCAGGTAGCCGATCTGCAGCACGGTGGCGGCGATGGCCACGGCCGTGGCCGTGTAGATGCCCCACAGCTTGAAGGCCGCGAAGAACAGGATGATGGGAAAGAAGTCGATCAGCAGTTTCATGGGGGAGGGCTGGAGCGTGGGCGGGCGTTGCCGCCGTTCAGGAGGAGCCGGGCTCGAAATCGAGCGATGCGGAGTTCATGCAGTAGCGCAGGCCGGTGGAGGCGGGGCCGTCCTCGAACACGTGGCCGAGGTGGGCCCCGCATTGTGCACAAACCGTCTCCGTCCGGACCATGCCATGGCTGCGGTCCACGATCTCCTTGATCGAGCCCGGCACCGCCTCGGAAAAGCTGGGCCAGCCGCAGCCGGCGTCGAATTTGGTGCCGGAGTCGAACAGCTTGGCGCCGCAGCACACGCAGTGGTAGCTGCCGTCGGCCCAGTGCGCTTCGTACTTGCCGGTGAAGGGTCGCTCGGTGGCGGCGTGGCGGGTGACTTGCCAGGCGACGGGCTCGGCGCCTTTGCTCTGCAGCAGGGCCTGCCATTCGGCATCGGTCTTTTTGATGGGGAAGGTCATGATGAGCAGCTGATTTCGATGGAGGAAGCCCAGTCGGGCGGGAAGTCGGCCCAGGACTCGTGGCCCGGGTGTTCGTCGAACGGTTCGGCCAGCAGGGCCTGCAGGGTGTGAAGCGGCGCGAAGTCGCCTTGCGTGGCCGCGCGGATGGCCTGCTCGCCCAGGTGGTTGCGCAGCACGAATTTCGGATTGCATTTCAGCATCAAATCGGCCATATGCCGGGGATTTGATTGTCCTGGGTGCTCTGAAAATGATAGCAACCACCCCTCCCAGCCCGCCCGGTCGATGAACAGGTCGCGCACGGGTTCGAAGTCGCCGCTGGCCACGGCATGCGACAGGCTCCGCCAGAAGATGGGGTAGTCGACCCCGCCTTGGGCGAGCAGGTTGAGCAGGCCGTCCACCAGCGCAGCGTCGCCGTCGTGGACGGCCTGCAGCCCGAGCTTGCCGCGCATGCGCTGCAGGAACGCGGCCGGGAACACGGTCTGGTAGGACGCGAGCGCTGCCTGCGCCAGCGCCACGTCCTCGATCAGCGGCAGCAGCGCCTGGCCCAGCCGGAACAGGTTCCAGTAGGCCACGTTGGGCTGGCGGTTGAAGGCATAGCGGCCCTGCGTGTCGCTGTGATTGCACACATGGCCCGGCACGAACGCGTCGAGGAACTGGAAGGGCCCGTAGTCGATCGTGAGGCCCAGGATGCTCATGTTGTCGGTGTTCATCACCCCGTGGCAAAAGCCCTGCGCCTGCCAGTGGGCGAGCAGTTCCGCCGTGCGCTCGCTCACCGCCTGGAGCAGGGCGGCGTAGGGGTTGCCGCCCGGCGCGTCCGGGCCACGGCACTCGGGGTAGTAGCGGTCGATGACGTAGTCGGCCAGCGTGCGCAGCTGCGGCAGCAGGTCGCGTGCCGCGAAGTGCTCGAAGTGCCCGAAGCGGATGAAGCTCGGCGCGGTGCGGGTCACGACGGCGGCGGTCTCCACCACCTCGCGCTGCACCGGGGCGGGCGAGCCGGTCAGGGCCAGCGCCCGCGTGGTGGGCACGCCCAGCGCATGCATGGCTTCGCTGCACAGGAATTCGCGGATGCTCGAGCGCAGCACGGCACGGCCATCGCCCCCCCGCGAATACGGCGTGCGCCCGGCGCCCTTTAGCTGTACCTCCAGGCCGCCGTCGGTCTCGCCCAGCAGGATGGCGCGGCCATCGCCCAGTTGCCCCGCCCACACCCCGAACTGGTGGCCGCTGTACACCGTGGCCAATGGCTGCATGCCCGACAGCAGCGCGTTGCCCGAACACACCTGCAGTGCCGCGTCGGAGGCCAGCCAGGCGTCGGGCACGCGCAGCTGCTGTGCGGCATCCAGGCTCGTGGCCACCCAGTGCGGGGCGGGGAGGGGGGTGGGCACCAGTTCGGTGAAGAAATCCGGGCCCAGCGCTGCAAAGCCGTTGCGCCATTCGAGGCCGGACGCGGGCGCCGTCGCGGCGGTGGGAAGGGGGGCGTTCATCTGCCGAATTGTCTCCGACCCGCTTTGCCACGCGCGGCGAGGGGGCTTGGGCGCCCGGGGCCGCGGCGGCGGCTGTCAAGCTGGCGACAGATGCGGCCCCGGTGCTTGGCGCCCCCAGGGCGGCAGCACACAGGGCGCACGGTAGGATGCCGCGGAACCATTCACAACGACAACCCAAGGAGCCAACATGCTGGGCCTGATGCAGAGTCAACCCTTGCTGATTTCCACGCTGATCGAATTCGCCGAGCGCCACCACGGCGACGTGCAGATCGTGTCGCGCCGCGTCGAGGGCGACATCCACCGCTACACCTACCGCGACATGGCGGTGCGGGCGCGGCGGCTGGCCAATGTGCTGGACGGCATGGACCTGGCAGCCGGCGACCGCGTGGCCAGCCTGGCCTGGAACGGCTACCGCCACATGGAGATGTACTACGGCGTGAGCGGCTCGGAGCGGGTGATGCACACCATCAACCCCCGCCTGCACCCCGAGCAGATCGCGTGGATCGTCAACCACGCCGAAGACCGGGTGCTGTGCTTCGACATGACCTTTCTGCCCATCGTGCAGGCCGTGCACGCCAAGTGCCCCATGGTGCGCCAGTGGGTGGCGCTGTGCGATGCCGACCAGCTGCCCGCCGACAGCGGCATCCCCGGCCTGCTGAGCTACGAAGCCTGGATCGGCGAAGCCCCTGACACCTACGTGTGGCCCACGTTCGACGAGAACACCGCCTCCAGCATGTGCTACACGAGCGGCACCACCGGGCACCCCAAGGCGGTGCTCTACAGCCACCGCTCGACCCTGCTGCACGCGTATGCCGCCGCGCTGCCGGACGTGATGGGCCTGTCGGCCAGCGATGCGGTGCTACCCGTGGTGCCGATGTTCCACGTCAATGCCTGGGGGCTGCCGTACTCGGCGCCGCTGGTGGGCGCCAAGGTGGTCTTTCCCGGCCCGGCGCTGGACGGCAAATCGGTCTATGAGCTGATGGAGGCCGAGGGCGTGACTTTCGCCGCTGGCGTGCCCACCGTGTGGCAGATGCTGCTCAACCACGTGAAGGCGGGCGGCCTGCGCTTCGGCCAACTGAAGCGCACCGTGATCGGCGGCTCGGCCTGCCCGCCGGCCATGATCCAGTCGTTCCAGGACGACTACGGCGTGCGCGTGCTGCACGCGTGGGGCATGACCGAGATGAGCCCGCTGGGCACGCTGTGCTCGCTCAAGAACAAGCACCTGGCGCTGCCGCGCGGCGAGCAGATGCAGATCCTCATGAAGCAGGGCCGCGCGATCTACGGCGTGGACATGAAGATCGTGGACGGCGACGGCCACGAACTGCCCTGGGACGGCAAGACCTATGGTGACCTGCTGGTCAAGGGCCCATGGATCGTCGAGAACTACTACCGCGGCGAGGGCGATCCGCTGGTGCCCGATGCGCAGGGCCGCGGCTGGTTCCCCACGGGCGACGTCGCCACCATCGATGCCGACGGCTACATGCAGATCACCGACCGCAGCAAGGACGTGATCAAGTCCGGGGGCGAGTGGATCAGCTCCATCGACATCGAGAACATCGCCATGGCACACCCGGCCGTCGCCATGGCCGCGTGCGTGGGCATGCCGCACCCCAAGTGGGATGAGCGGCCCATCGTGGCGGTGGTCAAGCGCCCGGGCGCGGAGGTGACGCGCGAGGAACTGCTGCAGTTCTACGCGGGCAAGACCGCCAAGTGGCAGATCCCGGACGATGTGCTGTTCGTGGACGCGATCCCGATCGGCGCCACGGGCAAGATGCTCAAGGCCAAGCTGCGCGAGCAACTCAAGGACTACCGCCTGCCGGGCCTGTGACGCACGCCGGTGCGGCGAGGGGGGGCGCGAGAGGCCGCCGCCCAGTCGCATGCGGGATAGCGGATAGGGTGAATCCCTGAGCATCTCCTCTGTGGCGTGCCTTACGCTGCGCCCTGTTCCATTCAAGAA
Organism: Acidovorax sp. KPB24-07; assembly: GCF_057543315.1. Lineage (NCBI taxonomy): Bacteria > Pseudomonadati > Pseudomonadota > Betaproteobacteria > Burkholderiales > Comamonadaceae > Acidovorax > Acidovorax sp. KPB24-07. The sequence continues at coordinate 13,997 of NZ_BAAJYS010000031.1, read as the reverse complement.
CCCAAGAGGAGACAAGCGATGAGATTTGCTATCAAGGCTGTAGCTGCATCCGCAATCCTGGTGAGCGCTGGCGGCGCGTTCGCTCAAAAGGGCGACACGGTGAAGATCGCCTGGCTCGACCCGCTGTCCGGCCTCATGGCGGCGGTGGGGACCAACCAGCTCAAGAGCTTCCAGTTCCTCTCGGAGGAGTTCAACAAGAAGAACGCGGCGGGTGTGAAGTTCGAGATCATCGGCATCGACAACAAGCTCAGCCCGCAGGAAACCACCAGCGCCCTGCGCTCTGCCATGGACCAGGGCGCGCGCTACGTGGTGCAGGGCAACGGCTCCGGCCCGGCGCTGGCCATCATCGACGCGCTGGAAAAGCACAACGCGCGCAATCCCGGCAAGGAGGTCATGTACCTCAACTACGCCGCCGTGGACCCCGACCTCACCAACAGCAAGTGCAGCTACTGGCACTTCCGCCTGGATGCCGACACCTCGATGAAGATGGAGGCCATGACCACCTTCATGAAGGACCTGCCCGAGGTCAAGAAGGTGTACCTCATCAACCAGAACTACTCGCACGGCCAGCAGGTCTCCAAGTTCGCCAAGGAGAACCTGGCGCGCAAGCGGCCCGACGTGCAGATCGTGGGCGACGACCTGCACCCGCTGGCCCAGGTGCGCGATTTCGCGCCCTACATCGCCAAGATCAAGCAGTCCGGCGCCGACAGCGTGATCACCGGCAACTGGGGCTCGGACCTGGCCCTGCTCATCAAGGCCGCCAACGATGCGGGGCTGGCCAACGTCAACTTCTACACCTACTACGGCGGCGTGACGGGCAGCCCCACGGCCATGGGCGCGGCGGCGGCGGGGCGCGTGTACATGGTGTCGTACAACCACCTGAACCTGCCCGGCGACATCGGCCGCGTGGTCACCGAGTACAAGAAGAAGTTCAACGACGACATGTACACCGGTGCCGTGTACCACGCCTTCGCCATGCTGGATGCCGCCTTCGTGAAGGCCAAGTCCACCGACCCGGTGAAGGTGGCCCCCGTGCTGGAGGGCATGAAGTTCAACAGCTTCAACGGCGAGGTCGAGATGCGCAAGAGCGACCACCAGCTGCAGCAGGGCCTGTTCGTCTCCAAATGGGAGAAGGCCGGCGGCAAGTACCCTAACGACGCGGAAAATACCGGCTACACCTTCGTGCCGGTGAAGTACTACGAGCCCTACGTGGCCAGCACGCCCACCTCGTGCCAGATGAAGCGGCCCTCCTGATCCGGGCATCCGATTTCATTGCTGTGAGACCTTGGGCCCGGGGTTCCTCGGGCTCTTTTTTTTAACCGTGCGGGCGCTGTTCTTCGATGAATCTTGAGTTTTTCGTGATCTCGCTGCTCAACGGCGTCAGCTACGGGCTGCTGCTGTTCATGCTCAGTTCGGGGCTCACCCTCATCTTCAGCATGATGGGCGTGCTCAACTTCGCCCACACCAGTTTCTACATGCTGGGGGCCTACATCGCCTACACCTTGTCCGGCCTGGTCGGCTTCTGGGTGGCACTGTTCGTGGCGCCGCTGCTGGTGGGCGCGCTCGGTGCGGCGTTCGAGCGCTACGCGCTGCGCCGCGTTCACCAGTACGGCCATGTGCCCGAACTGCTGGTGACCTTCGGCCTGTCGTACCTGGTGCTGGAGGTGGTGCAGCTGGTGTGGGGCCGCTCCACCGTGCCCTATGGCCTGCCCGCGCATTTGCAGGGGCCGCTCTTCACGCTGTATGGCACGCAATTCCCGAAGTCGCGGTCGTTCGTGATGCTGGTGGCGCTGCTGATGCTGCTGTCCGTGTGGCTGCTGCTCACCCGCACGCGCATCGGCCTGGTGATCCAGGCCGCGCTCAAGCACCCCGACATGGTCGAGGCGCTGGGCCACAACGTGCCGCGCGTGTTCATGCTGGTGTTCGGCGGCGGCTGCGCGCTCGCCGGGCTGGCGGGCGTGATCGGCGGCAACACCTACGTCACCGAGCCGGCCATGGCGGCCTCGGTGGGCTCGATCATCTTCGTTGTCGTCGTCGTGGGCGGCATGGGGTCGCTGGCCGGGGCCTTCCTTGCCTCGCTGCTGATCGGCGTGCTGCAGACCTTCGCGGTGGCGCTGGACTATTCGCTGGCGCATGCGCTGCGCGCGGCCGGCATGGCGGTGACCGAGCAGACCTTCGGCTGGCCGCTGCTCAAGCTCACCGTGTCGCAGGTGGCGCCCATCCTGCCGTACCTGCTGCTGGTGCTGATCCTCATCTTCCGGCCCAAGGGCCTGCTCGGCACGCGGGAGGACTGAACCCATGCGCTCCCACACTTCCTCGCCGCCGGCCTACCGGTTCAAACCGCTCAACATCGGGCGCATCGTCATCTGGGGCCTGTTCGCGGCTGCGCTCATCGTGGCGCCCATGCTGTTCACCAGCAGCCTGGCGCTCACCATGCTGTCGCAGATCGGCTACCTCATCGTCATCTGCCTCTCGTACAACATGCTGCTGGGGCAGGGCGGCATGCTGAGCTTCGGCCATGCCGTGTACACCGGCCTGGGCTCGTTCATCGCCATCCATGCGATGAACCTGGCCGGCAAGGGCGCGGTGCCCATTCCGCTGGTGTTCATCCCGCTCGTGGGCGGGCTGGCGGGGCTGTTCTTCGCCGTGCTGCTGGGTTTCGTCACCACCAAGAAGTCGGGCACCACCTTCGCCATGATCACCCTGGGCATCGGCGAGCTGGTGGCGTCCATGGCGCTGATGTTCCCCGAGTTCTTCGGCGGGGAGGGCGGCATCACCACCGACCGCGTGTACGGCAAGGGGTTCATGGGCATCACCTTCGGCCCGGCCATCCAGGTGTACTACCTGATCGCCGCCTACTGCTTCGTGTGCACCGCGCTCATGTTCGCCTTCACCGGCACGCCGCTGGGCCGCATCCTGAACGCGGTGCGCGACAACCCCGAGCGCGTGGAGTTCATCGGCTACAACACGCAGCGCGTGCGCTACTTCGCCTTCATCATCGCGGGCTTCTTCGCGGGCGTGGGCGGGGGGCTGGCGGCGATCAACTTCGAGATCGTCACCGGCGCCGACAGCGTGAGCGTGCTGCGCTCTGGCGGCTACCTGCTGTTCACCTTCCTGGGTGGGGCTACCTTCTTCTTCGGCCCCATCATCGGCGCGGTGCTGCTGGTGTTCGCCTCGGTGCTGCTGTCCGAGCTGTCCAAGGCCTGGCTGCTGTACCTGGGCCTCGTGTTCCTGTTCATGGTGATGTATGCGCCCGGCGGCATCGCCAGCCTGATCATGATGAACCTGCGCGTGGCCAAGTACGGCCGGCTGCACACGCTGTGGGTGTCGTACCTGGCCCTGGGCGGCACGGCCCTCGTGGCGGTGCTGGGCGCGGCCTGCATGGTGGAGATGACCTACCACCTGCAGCTCAATTCGGCGCTCGGGCCGCAGATGAACTTTCTCGGCGCCACGCTGAACGCGCGGGCCCTGTCCAGCTGGTTCGGGGCGGGCTTCGTGCTGCTGGTGGGCCTCGGCCTGTTCGAGACCGTGCGGCGGCAGTTCCTGCAGCAATGGGGCGCCATCCAGGAAGCCATCGAGCAGGACATCAAGCGGGGGAAGGCCGCATGAGCGTGACCCCCGTCAACACCCCCTATGCGCTGGAGTTGCGCGACCTGCACAAGCGCTTCGGCAAGACCGAGATCATCCGCGGCGCCAACCTGTGCGTGGCCCCGGGCGAGCGCGTGGCCATCATCGGCCCCAACGGCGCCGGCAAGTCGACGCTGTTCAACCTCATCAGCGGACGCTTCGGCGCCACCAGCGGCCAGGTGCTGCTGAATGGCCAGCGCATCGACGGCAAGGCGCCGTACGAGATCAACCGCATGGGGCTGTCGCGCAGCTTCCAGATCACCAACATCTTCCCCAAGCTCAGCGTGTTTGAGAACCTGCGCTGCGGCGTGCTGTGGAGCCTGGGCTACCGCTACACCTTCCTGCGCTTTCTCTCGCGCCTGCACGATGCCAACGAGCGCGCCACGCAGCTCATGGAGCAGATCCGCCTGGACAAGAAGCGCGACACGCTGGCCATGAACCTCACCTACGCCGAGCAGCGCGCGCTGGAGATCGGCATCACCATCGCCGGGGGCGCCAACGTCATCCTGCTGGACGAGCCCACCGCCGGCATGAGCAAGAGCGAGACCGCGCGTTTCATCCGCCTCATCAAGGAAGTGACGGTGGGCCGCACGCTGCTCACCGTGGAGCACGACATGGGCGTGGTGTTCGGCCTGGCCGACAAGATCGCCGTGGTGGTCTACGGCGAGGTGATCGCCTTCGACACCCCCGAGGCCGTTCGCGCCAACCCGCGCGTGCAGGAGGCCTACCTGGGCTCGGCCGTGGCGGCAGCGCAGCAGGCGGAAGGACACTGAACCATGCTCAAGGTCGACAACCTGCACGCCTACTACGGCAAAAGCCACGTGCTGCACGGCGTCTCGTTCGGCGTGCAGCCGGGCGAGATCGTCGCGCTGCTGGGGCGCAACGGCTCGGGCCGCTCCACCACCGCCAAGGCCATCATGGGCCTGGTGGACTGGGAGGGCACGCTCGAATGGAAGGGCCAGCGCCTCGATGGCAAGAAGGCCTACGAGATCGCGCACCTGGGCTTGGGCTACGTGCCCGAAAGCCGCGACATCTTTCCCAACCTGACCGTGCACCAGAACCTGCTGCTGGGCCAGAAGGGCAAGGGCAAAGGCAGCCGCTGGAGCTTCGACGACATGTACGGCATGTTCCCGCGCCTGAAGGAGCGCCAGCACACCGAAGCCGGCGTCATGTCGGGTGGCGAGCAACAGATGCTCACCCTGTGCCGCACCCTCATGGGCGACCCCGACCTCATCATCATCGACGAGCCCACCGAAGGCCTCGCGCCCAAGATCGTGGAACTGGTGGGGCAGTACCTCATGGCGATCAAGGCGCGCGGCATCTCGGTGCTGCTCATCGAGCAAAAGCTCACCATCGCCATGACCATCTCCGACCGCGCGCTGGTCATGGGCCATGGGAGCATCGTTTTCGAGGGTACGCCCCAGGGCCTGCGCGAGAACAGTTATGTGCGCAAGGAGTGGCTGGAGGTGTGAGGGGGGCGGGTGGGGTTGCTTTTGACGCAACCTGCCACCCTGTCCCGCTGAGGGCTCCTCTGGCCTATGGAGGACGCCCACGAGCATTCGCGCGACAAAAGCCACTCAAAACCATCGCAAGCAACACACTGATCAGTGGTTAACAAATAGTTAATATTTGGCATGCATTTTTGGCCCGCGCCGGCCGCTCTGCCTTTAACATCCGCCCCAACAAAAAAGATGAAACGGGGAGGTTTCAATGAGCGCAGAAGGCGCGGCCATGTGCGTGCACGTCGGCGATGCACAGGTCTTGGCTTCGGCCATGGACAAGTCCAGAAGGGCGTGCCCAGGGATGCACACCAATCATGGCCGCAAGACCCAACGCAGCAGTGCATTACAGGGCCCGCGAAATCTTGCAACGCGCCCCCGACCGAGGCGGGTACGGGGCGAGGCGGAACATGCATCGAGCCCCTCTCCCACGCCTCAATGGCTGGCCTTGGCGGTGCGTTTGACGCGATGGGCATCTGCCATCTTCTTCCTTGCATTGGTTTCGATGGCCCATGCCCAGCGGCTGAGCCAACCGCCGGATGAAAACCGACAAATCATCCAGAAGATGTTGGAAGCCCCAGAGGCCGAAATCGACCTGTCCAGAGCCAAATTGGTCATCGACCGAATGATGGACCCCAGTGTCGATGTCGATGCGACATTGGAACGATTGAATGAGATGGCGCGGGGGATTCGAAAGACGCTGCCCACAGGGGCGTCCAAACGCTTGATCTTGGACGCCTTGCGTTTTCACATCTATCAGCCCAACGAGTGGAACGAGCGGCGGCCATTTCAGTACGACCTGGAAGATCCGTACGGACGCAATATCAAAAACAAACTGTTGCTCAACTACCTGAGAACAAAAAAGGGTAACTGTGTCTCGATGCCGTTGCTGTTCATCTTCCTGGGCCAGCGGCTGGGACTGGACGTCAGCCTGGCGGCCGCCCCCAACCATCTGTTCGTGCAATGGCGAGACAGCGACGGCAAGTTGTACAACCTGGAAACGACCAGCGGCGCCGGCTTCACGCGGGACGCCTGGCTGCGCCAGCAGTCTCCCATGACCGATATCGCTTTGAAATCGGGGATTTACATGCGGCCCATGTCCAAGAAAGAGGCCATTGTCGCCATGGCAGAAACGCTCATGGCGTTTTATGAAAAGCAGGATCAGCCTTATCGGCATGCCGCGCTGGCTCAATTTTTGTTGAAATACAGTCCCAATGACATCTGCGCGCTTTTGAATCTGTTCGCTGCGAATCAGGAAATCCGAAAGCGGGAGTTTATTGGAAAATATCCTGGGCCCAGTGATATACCGGTGAGTGAGCGCCCGCGGCTCCTGATGCTGGATGATCAACTCAAGTCAATTTACGATCGGGCTTATGGGCTGGGTTGGCGGCCGTTGGAAATTTCTGCCAAAAATGGATACGGCGCAAATGCAAAATTTCAAAATTAGGAGAGGGAGAATCTTGATGAAATGGTTTAAATATATATTGCTTGTTAGTTTTTTGAGCTTGGTGCAAGGGCCTGCACTAGCACGGTATATACAGGCCGATCCAATCGGGCTGGATGGTGGGTGGAATAGATATGTTTATGTGGACGGCGATCCACTGAACTATATCGACGCAACTGGTCTGGTAAGAATGAATCCTTTGGCTTTGGCACCGGAGGGAGTTGGAGGCGGTGGGCTTGCGGGTCTTCCTCCTCTGCCACTTACTGGGCCTGGTGTGACTCGGCCATTTCGTGGTCCAAACGCGCTGCATGCACCAAATGCCACAGTAGTTGAGAAAATGAATAATCTTCCAATTACGACGGGAACTGATTGCTCTGAAATTGCAAAAGTGTTAATGAGCACCGCAGGCGATGGACGAATTTTGCGAGTTACAGGAAAGAATGGTGGTGATATACGCCTGATTGAGTATGGCAAGCTGGATGCTGGATTTAAATACCACGAGGTTTATAGTGACGGGAAATATATATATGATCCGCGCTTAAATAGCATTCCAGTCCCTCTTGGTGATTGGATACGAATGATTCAGCAGTTAAATCCTGGGGCGGTAATCAAATGAAAGATTTTGGCAGAGGTGTTATTAATGCTTTGGAAGGCGTTGCCAAATTGGAATGGTTTCGGTATCCCGTATTGAAGCCTGAGCAGATCGAATTTGTACTGCCTGTTGCTGTTTGGCGATTTGATAAAAATACGGTAGACGATCATCTCGAAAATCGTCTTATTTCTTGCTTGACTTCATTGTTGGAAAATTATAACGGTAATTTTCCATGGTCTTTGAGTGAGGTTGGTAGAAATTGGGTTCTACAGCCTTTGTTAATAAAAAAAATTGCAAGATTGCGGTGCATTTAAAAATGAGGAGGAAGTTAGGAATCATGTTTTAAATTTTCATTCAAATGTAATAGCGCAAGCGTTTGATGACTATAAGGCGATTGCAGGGCTTATGGAGGCTGAGTTAAAAGCCTTCTCTGATAATAATTAAAATATAAATGGCTGCGAAAGTGGAGTCCTATAGGTCACGTTTTTATGGGCATCATTGCACTCCTGCTGGTGAATATGGATATAAAGATCAATATGCAAGAGTGAAAAAAGAAATTTTTTGACCGTTTGGAGCAGAAATGCCCAGAGAAGTTTTATATGTCCGTGATGAAAAAATTTGTAGAAAGAAAGATAACTGGGAAAGCTATTTTCCTACTTGGTCTGCTGAAGATAAGGGATTTAAGCAGGCTGAACAATTTTTAAGCTGATGTAATCATTAAATATAGAATATGGCTTGGTGATTGTTAAATGGAATTTTTTCGACACTGCTGCTCGGCCATGTGTGATCGGCTAAGTTCGGATGATTTTAATTTGGAATTTATTTCAAAATTCAGAGAATACGGAATCACATACGGTGGCGGGGGGAGCCCATGGTGCGGGGGAAAACTGCCACCGTCTCTATGGAAGGCTTGGTTTGACGTCTTGGATCGGATTGGGTTGGAGCCGGAAGACGATATTCCTCTAGAAATGCAATCTGAAGCTTGATGGCTTAATGGTGGATATGAAAATTTAAATAGATAAATTTTATTTAAATATTGGAGTGCAAGCAATTTAAATAATCATAATCGAGTGAAGATGGTGAAATAATTGCTAATAATCTTATTAATGATCGAGAAAATGTCGGATAAGCAATCATTGATTTGCAGGAGGATAATTTATCCGAAATATTTGAGTAATCTTTCAAAAATATTGATTTTGCCTATCATGGATGCAAATTTGGGTGCGCCCGATGAGGCTAAGAAGCTTCGTGCGCAAAGCCAGGTTTTCGAAGGCATGAAATCGAGCACCATTGAGTTGGATTTTTCAATTCATGAAATTGAAAAATTTAAGAAAATATTTAATCATTTAAATGTTTTGAATATTTCGAGAATATATGTATGGATAGAGGGCGCTATCGATTGCGGCTTGGTGAAAATAGATTCATTGGCAGATGTCAATGTGGAGTATTTGTTGAGTTCTGCTGATTGGGGGATTATGGGGCTTTTGTCGGAAGATATGAAGGATTACTTGTTACTGGAAATTAACGAGTATGACGATGGATTGAAAATTGGATTGGATGCCAAGGGGGCTAGTTGGGGTATTATTGATTTTTCGAATATACAGTGACTGCAATGTTCGTTCTCCATTGTTTCTCGCTGGCTGCATAAAATTGCAGATAATTAAATGAAGATTTTAGAAGGCGAATTGGAAAATTTCCTACATGCTTTCTGTGAATCCAACGCGCGTTTCACATTGGTTCAATATTTCCAAAGCTGCCGTACTGGTGTATCGATTTTCAAAATATTTGATCAGCCGAATAAACTGGCCTACAAAATTGCCAGAAGCGATGGTTGTATTTTGTTTTTCGATCCTGATGAAGAAGAGTTTGGGCTGGCCTATCAATCGAAAAATGAAATTGTTTGTGCAGAGTTGATCGGCGAGTTGATGTTCGCCATTCAGGAGATGAATCGTCGGCACGGAAGGAATATGAACCGGTCGTCGACTCAATGATGGAGAGCGTTCCATCGGTTGCCGCGGTCAGAGTGAAAATCCCACGAGACCGCTCTCCTTTTCTCGCAGAGCGTCCCGTCACCGGGCTGCTGACGACCGTCAATGCACCGGCCGCCCCAGCCATTGGCTCGCCCTGGAGATCGCGTAATTCACCAGGCAGTACAGCGCCGCGACCACCAGGTACACCGGTACCAGCGAGTGGTAGTTGGCGATGAGCACCTTGGCGTTCTGCATGAGTTCGCCATAGGTGACGACGTAGCCGAAGGTGGTGTCCTTGACCACGATGACCAGTTGCGCGACCAGCGCCGGGACGATGTAGCGCAGCGCCTGGGGAAAGACGACGACGAAAAAGACCTGGACCTCGGTCAGCCCCAGGCTTCGCGCGGCGTCGGTCTGGCCGCGGGGAACGGCGAGCACGCCCGCGCGGTACACCTCGGCCACGACGGCGGCGGTGCTCAGGCCGACGGGCAGGGTCAGCATCCAGTAGGTGCTGAGTTTGATCCCGGCCGAAGGCAGTACCAGAAAGCACACGTAGATGAGCAGCAGCGTCGGCGTGCCACGCAGGAACTCGATGGCCGCGGTGCTGGGCCAGCGCACGAGCCCCGACCGCGCCCGGCGGCCCACCATCAGTACGAGGCCGAGGGTCAGCGCGATGACGGCGGCCATCGCCGCCGAGGCCAGCGTGCCGAGCAGGCCCTTGGCCAGGAAGGCCCAGGTCGTGGGCCAGGCGAAGAATTTCCAGAACCGGGCGTCGAGCTGCCCCGCCGAGTGGAACCGGAACGCGACCGCCGCCGCCAGCAGGAGCAGCAGGGCCGCCGCGGCCCCGCTTGCGACACGCGCGACGGTTTGGGCCCGGGGACTGGGCGCCCCGAACAGGATGTCTTCGAGGGGGCGGCTCATCGCAGGATTCGCACCTTCTTTTCCAGGGCGGCGCCGGCCCAGGCGATCAGCAGCCCGGACGCCACGTACATCGCGGCGGCCACTGCGAACGCGGCCATGCCGGCCGCGGAGTCGTTGGCGATCTTGGACACGAGCGTAGTGAGTTCCCGGCCCGGAAACGGCACCTGCGATGCCAACGAGGTGGACAGCATCAACGCAATGAGCAGCGAGGTCATCGGTTGCACCACCGCGCGCAGCGCCTGCGGCAGCAGCACCGCCGAGACGATGCGCATCGGGCGCATGCCCAGGCTGAGGGCGGCCTCGATCTGGCCGCCGGCCACGGTGTTGATGCCCGAGCGCAGGTAGTCCGCCGTGAACGCGGAGCAGACCAGTATCAACGTCAGGATGACGGCGGGCTCATAGTCGAACAGCACGTTCAGGTCGGGCAGCGCGAACACGATGAAGATCAGCAGCGCGACGCTGGGAATGTTGCGGAAGATCTCGACGTAGACGGTCAGGACGAAGCGCAGCGGCGGCAGCGGCAAGAGCCGAAGCACCGTCACGGCCATGCCCAGCACGAAGCCGGGCACGAACGACAGGACCGTGAGCTTCCACGTCAGCAAAAGGGCCTGCCCGAAGGCAGGCCCGTGGTCGGCCAGGAGCCGGGAAACCTCGCCCATCGGGGATCAGGGCAGGGCGGGGGGCGTCGGCACGGCGGTGCTGCCGGTGCGCTGTCCGATGGAAATGGTCCAGAGCTTGGCCCAGGTGCCGTCGGCTTCGATCTTCTTGAGGAAGGCATTGACGAAGGCCACGCCGTCCGAGCCCTTGGGCAGTCCGATGCCGTAGGGGTCTTGCGCACCGAAGGGGGCGCCGGCCAGTCTGGCGTCGCCGGTTCCCAGGCTCAGGGCGTTGAGCAGCAGCGTGTGGTCGGTCACGTAGGCATCCACGCGTCCCTGGCGCAGGGCGTCCAGGGCCTCCTGGTGGGTCTGGAACTCTTGCACGGCCGCCTTGGGCGCGTACTGCGCCAGGATCGCGGGGCCCGTGGAGCCCGCCTGCGTGGCGACCTTCTTGCCGGCCAGGTCGTCGTGTGACTGGATGGTCTTGTTGTTCGCCTTGACCAGCACGCCGGCCTGCGAGGTGTAGTAGGGCCCGGCGAACGAGATCTTCTCGGCGCGGGCGGGCGTGATGGAATAGGTGGCGAACACCATGTCCACCTGACCGTTGATGAGCACCTGCTCGCGCGTGGCCGAGGTCACCTGCGTGAACTGGACCTTGGCCCCGTCGCCCAGGATGTAGCGCGTGATGAGCTGGGCCAGGCCGGCGTCGAAGCCGCGCATCTTGCCGTCCTTCTCGTTGAGCAGCGAGAACAGGTTCGAGGTCTGCGTGCCGCCCAGGCGCAGGGTACCGGCCTGCTTGATCTTGCTGGCCCAGGTGCTGGATGCGATGGTGGCCGCGTCAGCGACGGGGCCCTGCGCGACCAGCGCGTCGAACGCCGCGGTGTTGATGGGCGTGCCCTGTGCGAAAAGCGACCCGCTGGAGGCGATCGCCAGGGCCACCACGGTGGATTTCAGAAGGGTTTTGATCGACATGCATTCCTCTCGAATGGTGTGTTGCGTGAATCCGTGTATAGCACCGATCGCCGGACTGCGGCGCCACGGGCGCGTGCCAGCGGCGAGCATAGCCCGACTCGCCCTCGACATGCTCCGCTGGCATGTGTGCTATTTAATTGATAGCGATATGCCCTAGTAACTATTGTGCTGGAGGCCAATTGGGGTACAAGTCCTGATCGGGCTGGGGCTGGCTTGTGGCCGAATGGGCGAACGCTGCGTCCACTTCCAACCGCTGCGGCGGCTCGAACGCCGTCACCTCCGGCAACGGCCCCCGCCACAGCGCCACCTCCACCCGCGCGCTCTGCGCCGCGCAGCCCTGCGACAGGCGGGAACTGCCGACATCCGGCGTGACCAGGTTGGGGTTGCCATGCTTGTCCAGGCTGCCGGCCACCTGCGGGTCCAGCGGGTCGTACCAGGCGCCCGTGGCGATCTGCGCCACGCCGGGACGCAGGCCGTCGCTCAGAACCGCCCCGGCCAGGAAGGCGCCGTGGGCGTTGAACACGCGCACCACGTCGCCCCCGGCGATGCCGCGGCGCAGTGCGTCGGCGCGGTTCAACGTGATCGGCTCGCGGCCCTGCACCTTGGTGGCGCGGCTCACGCGGCCGTGGTCGTATTGGCTGTGCAGCCGCGCCGCGGGCTGGTGCGACAGCAGGTGGATGGGCCAGGCCGATGCCTCGGGCGCGAACCACGTGGCCTGGCCCGGGCAGTCGTCGTAGCCGAAGCGGTCGATGGTCTGCGAGAACAGCTCGATGCGTCCTGAGGGCGTGGGCAGCGGGTGCGCGGCCGGGTCTTGTCGAAAGCGTTCCAGCAGCACCACGGGTGCGGCGGGCCGGGGCAGTTCGAGGTGGCCGGCGCTCCAGAATGCGTCGAACGGGGGCAGTGCGATACCCGCCGCTTCGGCGCGCGGGCGGGCGGCTTCATACAGGTGGCGCAGCCATTGCGCGGTGTCGCGCCCTTCGGTGTAGGCGGCCTCGAAACCCAGCCGCCCGGCCAGCGCGCGGAAGATGGCGTAGTCGTCCCGGGCCTCGCCCACGGGCGCGATGGCCGCGCGCATGGCGATCATGCGCGGCTCGCTGGCGGCGCTGCCGATGTCGTCGCGCTCCAGCGAGGTGGTGGCGGGCAGCACGATGTCGGAGTATTGGGCCTGCGCCGTCCATACCTGTTCGTGCGTCACGATGGTTTCGGGCCGTTGCCAGGCCTCGATGGTGCGGTTCAGGTCCTGGTGGTGGTGGAACACGTTGCCGCCGGCCCAGTACAGCAGGCGGGCATGGGGGTAGCGATGGCGTTCGCCGTTGTAGTCGAACGGCTCGCCGGGCTGCAGCAGCATGTCGGCGATGCGCGCCACGGGAATGAAGGCGCCAACGGGGTTGTGCCCCTGCGGCAGGCGCGCGCCCGAGAAGCTGCCGTGCCCGCTGCCGATGTAGTTCATGCAGCCGTACCCCAGGCCGAAGCCGCCGCCGGGCAGCCCGATCTGGCCCAGCAGCGCGGCCAGGGTGACGGCCATCCAGAACGGTTGCTCGCCGTGCCGCGCGCGCTGCAGCGAGTAGGTGCAGTTGACGAGGGTGCGCTGGCGGGCCATGCGCCGCGCCAGCGCCACGATGCGCTCGGCGGGAATGCCGGTCTGCGCGGCGGCCCACTCGGGCGTCTTGGCGGTGCCGTAGGCACCGTGGCCCAGCAGGGCGTCGCGCACGCGGTCGAAGCCCACGGTGTAGCGCGCGCAGAAGGCGGCGTCGTGCAGGCCTTCGGTGACCAGCACGTGGGCCAGGCCCATCATCAGCGCGGTATCGGTGCCGGGGCGGATCGGCAGCCACTCGGCTTCGGGCACGGCCGCCAGGTCGTCGCGTGCCGGGCTGATGTTGACGAAGGCCGTGCGCCCGCTGGTGGCCATGCGGGCCAGGGCCGGCGCCGCGCCGTGGTCGCTCGCGCCGCCGGGGCTCACCTGCGTGTTGCGCACGGGCAGGCCGCCGAAGGCCACGAACAGCTCGCAGTGCTGCGCCAGCACGTCCCACGCGGTGTGGTGCTGCAGCAGCGCGTCCATGCCATCGACGATGTGCGGCAGCAGCACGCGGCCGGCGCCCAGGCTGTAGCTGTCCTTGCTGGCGATGTAGCCGCCGAAGCCGTTCAGGAAGCGGTGCAACTGGCTCTGCGCGTGGTGAAAGCGCCCCGCGCTCGACCAGCCGTAGCTGCCGCCGAAGAGGGCCTCGTTGCCGTGGGCCGCGCGCACGCGGCGCAGTTCACCGGCCACCAGGTCCAGCGCGTCGTCCCACGGCAGCTCGACGAAGGGCTCGCGCCCGCGCAGGTGGCCGCTCGCGTGGCGCGTGGCCGGGTTCAAAAAGCTGCGGCGCACGGCGGGCC